>MGQW01000080.1:85935-106129 GCA_001798885.1 Deltaproteobacteria bacterium RBG_16_64_85 | reverse complement strand
GTGGAGCTGGTGGTCGCCGATTCCCAGGGGCGGGTCGAAACCGCCAAGTCGGAGGCGATGCGGCTGATCTCACGGGAGAAGGTCTTCGCCATCGTCGGCGCCTACCTGTCGGAGGAAACCATCGGGGCGATCGAGGCGGCAACGGCGGCCCGCAAGATCCTCATCGTGCCTGTGGCCGCAACCGCGGAGATCACCGACGGGGTGAGCCGCGACTACCCCCGATACCGCTACGTCTTCCGGGTCGGCTACTCGATCCCCCAGTGGGCCGCGATGATGGGGGAGTTCCTCCGGCAGCGGGGGGTCAAGACCTACGCCTTCGTCGGGGCGTCCATCCGCTGGAACCGGGAGCTGGCCGGTGCGTTGAAGAAGACCCTTGCCGGTTCCGGGATCCTCCCCGTCTACGAAGCCTTCTACAGCCCCCGCAACCCCGCCTTCGAGCCGGTCGCGGTGGCGGCGGCCGCGGCGGCCCCCGACTTCCTGGTGCTGGGGGACCCCGGGAAAAACTCCGTGGTGTTCGTCAAGCGGATCCGGGAAGGGGGGAGCAAGGTCCCCATCCTTTCCGTGGGCGGTTCCCTGGGGGACGCACGGGTGGTTGCATCGCTCCCCCTCTCCGGTCCCCTGTACGTTCAGGCGGCCGCGTGGATGGGGACCTCGGAGGCCGCGACCCGTTATGTGACAGCGTTCGAGAAGCGATTCGGATATTCTCCCGTCGGCTACAGCGACACTCTTCCCCACGACGCCATGACCGTCCTTCTCTCTGCGATCCGAGCGGCGGGCAGGCTGGACACGGATTCCGTGATCTCCGCCCTGGAGAAAGGAGCGTTTCCCGGCGTGGCGGGGACGTACCGGTTCGACGCCTCGCATCAGGCGACCTGGGGTCCGGGGTCGCCGGACCTCCACGGAACAGTGATCCAATGGGAGAAAGACGGTGCCAGGATCGTCTTTCCCCGGCGCTGACGCTCCCGGGGACACCGCCGTGAATCCCCTCGCACAGGTCCTCGTCGATGGCATCTTCACGGGCGCCTCCTACGCATTGATGGCGGCGGGGCTGGCCCTGATCCTGGGCGTCGTCAAGGTGGTCAACCTTTCCCACGGCGCCTTCTTCACCCTCGGGGCGTACGTCGCCTACGTTCTCGATAGCCGCGGGGTCGGGAATCCCCTCGCCGCCGTCTTCATGGCCGCGGTCATCGCCTTCGCCTTCGGTGTGTTCCTGGGCAAGAGCTTCATCAACCCGGTGCGCTCCCACTCCTTCTCGGTGGCGGTCGGCTCCCTGGGGTTCGCCATTCTCTTCGAGCAGGCGGCGCAGATGCTGTGGGGCCCCCACCCGCTTTCGATCGACCTCGGCGCCCCCCTCGCGGTGGTCGACGGGGTCACGCTCCGGCGCTGGGGGGTGATCTCCTTCCTCGTTTCCCTGGGACTGGTCGGCGGACTGTCGCACCTCCTCTCCCGGCCGTTGGGGCTTCCCCTGAAGCTGATCGCGGAGGACGAGGAGATCGCGGGCTCGGTCGGCATGGACGTAGAGAAGATCCGGTACCTGACGTTCGGCGCCGCATCCGCGGTTGCGGCGGTGGCCGGCGCGCTCCTCGCCCCTGCGATGGCGATCACCCCGACCATGGGGCGGGTCCCCCTGATCCTGTCGCTCATCGTCGTGATCGCCTCCGGGATGGAGAAGGTCTGGAACCTTTTCTTCCTGGCGGTGGGACTGGGGCTGCTGTCGAACGTGAGCGCCTACCTCCTGGCCCCCAGCTGGTCGTACGTCCTGCTGCTTGCCGTCATCTGCCTTCTGCTCGTGTTGCGCCCCTCCGGGCTGGCCACCGTGGGGCCCAGTCGCGACTATTGAGCGGAGCGCGAGCGGCGAAGATGAAAAAGAGCGGACCCTTCCGGCATGGGAAATTTCCCGGTGTGCTGGCGGCAGGGGCAGGCGTCCTGCTCCTGTTGCCGCTGGCGGGGATTGACGCGTTCCTGCTCAACGTGCTGACGCTGGGATTCCTCGTGGCCGTCTACACCGGGTCGTGGGACATCGTGGGAGGGGTCGCGGGCCAGATCTCGCTCGGTCACGCCCTCTTCTTCGGCGCCGCGACCTACGCCTGCGCGCTGCTCACGAGCCTTGCGGGCTGGCCGTTCCCGTTGGCTGCGGTCGCCGCCCTTCTGCTCGCCACGGCCGCCGGCGCGGCGGTGGGAGCCCTTTCCGCTCCGTTGAAAGGGCCCTTCGTCGCGCTCCTCACGTTGGCCCTCGGGGAAGGGGCGCACGAATTCTTCCTCGGTCAGACGTTCTTCAGTCCCAAGGGGGCCTACTCGTGGGGCGGGGAGGGGGGGATTCCCGTCCTCCTCGGGGGCCCGTCGATCTCCCCGTGGACCGCCTACTACGCCGCGCTGGCATTCCTGGTCCTTTGCACCTGGCTCATGCTGCGGATCGCCCGGTCCGAGGAGGGGCTGATCTGGACCGCCGTGTCCGGAAGCGAGTTGTCCGCCCGGGCGTCGGGCGTCGACGTCTTACGGTACAAGCGCCGCGCGTTCATGGTCGCGGCCGCGCTGGCGGGGGCCGCCGGCGTGGGGTTCGCCGCGTTCGTGGGCCGGGCCACGGCCGACGATTTCTCCCTCGAGCTCTCCTTCCAGGCAGCCACCTTCGCGGCGGTTGGCGGGAGGGGGACCATCGTGGGACCGGTTCTGTCCGCCCTTTTGCTGCATTCCCTGCTCCAGGGGACGGGGATCCCTCCGGCCGGCAGGGTTCTCCTGTACGCCCTGGCGCTCCTTCTGACCCTGCGATTCTTCCCCGGCGGAGTGGCCGGGACGCTTCGCGATCGGGTGCGCAGCCGCAGGATGGTTGCGCCGGGAAAGGGGGAGAACCGATGAGCGAACTGCTCCTGGCGGAAGGGATCACGAAATCGTTCGGCGCCAACCGGGTCCTTCGGGGAGTCACGATCTCCATCGGCCGGGGGGAGGTGGTCGGCCTCTTCGGCCCCAACGGCTCCGGCAAGACGACGCTCGCCAACATCATCTCCGGACTGGTCTTCCCGGACCGGGGGAGGGTCCTCTTCGAAGGGAAGGACATCACGCGGATGACGATGGACGCGCGGTTCCGGGCCGGAATCTCCCGGACGTTCCAGATCCCCAATCCTTACCCGTCCCTCACGGTCGTCGAGTCGGTCCGCGTCGCCCTGCTTTGCGGACAGGCGGCACGGCAGGCCGGGGGGGAAGAAAAAGCGGGGCTGGAAGAGGAACTGGATTCCCTCCTCGGCCGGACCGGGCTCTTCGCACAGCGGTTCTGGCCGGCCGCCAAACTTTCCCAGGGGTGCCTGCGGCGCCTCGAGTTCGCCCGGGCCATCTCCTGCAGGCCCCGGCTCGTCCTGCTGGACGAAGTGTTCTCGGCGCTCTCCGCCAAGGACGAGGCGGAGCTGGTCGCCCTCATGCGTTCGCTTTATCGCGAGGAGGAGATCTCTTTCCTGCTCATCTCCCATAATCCCTTGATCCTCGAGGAGCTTTGCGACCGGGTCGTGGCCATCGAGGACGGACGGGTCTTCTGGGAGGGAAAGCCGGGAGACCTGGCAAGGTACGTCCCGGCGGCCAACCACGCGCATGAGCTCGAGGACGAAATGCACGAAGAAGGCGGATCATAGGGGACGGGAGCGGCGTGGATCTGAAGGTCAGAAATCTTTCGGTCCGGTTCGGCCAGGTGCGGGCGGTGAACTACGTGACGCTCACGGTCAGGCAGGGGGAGATCGTTGCGATCTTCGGCGCGAACGGGTCCGGGAAAACCACGTTTCTCAAGGCGATCGCGGGGCTCATCCCCGTCGCGGAGGGAAGGATCACGTATCATGGGGAGGACATCACCCACCTCCACGCGCATGAACGGGTCGCCCGGGGGGTGCACTACGTGTCCGACAGGGCGCGGGTGGCCCTGCGGATGACCGTCCGGGAAAACCTGGACGTGGGGGGGTACTTGCGGACCGCGGCGGAGCGGGATCATTCGCGGGAGAAGGTGCATGACCTTTTTCCCGTCCTCAAGGTGAAGGAGCGGGATCTTGCCGGAGTCCTCTCCGGCGGGGAGCGCCAGATGCTGGTCATCGGCCGAGCGCTGATGGGGAACCCATCGCTCCTCCTGTTCGACGAGCCGTTCCTGGGCCTTTCGCTGGAGGTGCGCGACCGGATCCTCTCCATCATCGAGGGGACGCTGAAGGGCAAGGCCACGGTTCTCCTCGCGGAGCACGACCTGGTGGCGGCGCGCCGCGTCCTCGACCGGTACTGCATCTTCCTGAACGGGGAGCTGATTCACCAGGCGAAGGCAAGCGATATCACCGACGAGGAAAGGCTGCGGGCGGTATTCCGCAGGTTCTACCAGACCGGGGGCCAGGCCGGGTCCGCCGATGGAAAGGACCGTCCGCGGGAAGGCGAGACGAAAAGGAACGAGGAGAAGCGATGACCGGAGCGCGAAAGGGGAAAAGAGGGAACGGCGGCCGCGAGCAGATCACCGTCTCGCTGCCGGCGGAATTGGCGGAATCCCTGCGGGATTTCTGCAGGGACAAGCGGGTGACGCCAGAGCTGGTCGTGGAGCGCGCCCTCGTGGAGTATTTCCGCGAGGGCGACATGAGCCACTAGAAGGAAGCGGCCTACGAGGCTGTCAGGGACTCCGAGATGAGCCCCGCGGTCTTCTCCCGCCGTTCGGTGTCGCGGGCGGAAACGATGCCGGCCATCCGCTCCTTCCACGGCTCCAGCCGGAACGAGGAGCGGTCCTTCACGCAGGCGTCGATCAGCTCCCGGTAGAACCGGACCATCTCTCCCACCAGGGAAACGGAATACTCGCGCCCCTGGATCTTGATCGTGTCCACCCCCAGGTCGATGAGAAACGGGATGTCGTCGACGAGGAAATAGGCCACGTTCGGCAGGACCACCCCGCGGACCTCCGCCGTCCCGTCTTCCCCGACCTGGTCCCACTCCGCGAGGCAAACCCGGTAGCAGAGCCCTCCGCGGTTGGGGCTGCCGAGGAAGTGGTTCTTCCCCTCGCCGTCGATCCGCCACTCCTGGCGGGTGTAGCTGCTCATCGTGCAGCGGCCGAGAAGAGTGTAGCAGGTGGTGGCGTGGACGAGGACTTCCAGTCCGACTCCCGCTTCCTCCTTGATCCTGCGCATCTCCTCCCGGTCCATCCGGCACTCGGCCACGATCTGGGAGGCGCCGGCCTCCTTGTAGAACCGTGCATCCTGGGCGTTGATGATGGTGCACCCGACGCTCGCGTGGATCTGCACGCCGGGGAACCGGTGGGACAGTGCGGCCATCGCCCCCACATCGGTAAGGATGAAATCGCGGATCCCCGCCGCATGGAATTTTTCCGCCTTGGCCAGCAGGAGCGGGAACTCGCGGGAGGCCGGCAAGGTGTTGAACGCCACCCGCAGCACCTTCCCGGCGGACCGGGCATATGCCGCGGATGCGAGGATCTGGTCGTCGTCCATTTCGTACTGCGCGCGGCGGCGGCTCCACCCCTTCGCTCCCACGTACACCGCGTCCGCCCCGTTGTCGAGAACCGCCCGGACCATCTCGGTCGTCCCGCCGGATGCCAGAAGCTCCGCCATTCCCGCCATCCTCCCCTGCGCTGTGGATATGGGAACAGTAATTATACCTTGGGTTTGCCTTCCTGTAAAACAGTGCCGACGTAAAGCCGCCCCGTCTTCCCGAAGTAGTAGCCGTTGCACAGCCCCTCGCGGGAGTGCTTTCGAAGGACGTCGGCCCACTCCGGCCGCACCTCGAACGGTTTTCCCGATCCGGCGAGCGTGAGGGCATCGCGGTACACTCTTCCGATCTCCGACCGGTAGGCGGCCGACTCGTAGAGCCCTTCGACCTTGAACACGTTGAACCCGGCCGAGAGGAGCCGGGGGAGGTGCTCCAGCATGCACATGTCCCTGCCGCTCAAGACCCCCTTCCCCACCGTTTTCAGCACCCACTGGCGGGCGGTCAGCCAATGCTCCTCCTCGCAGGCGGCCGGGCAGTTCGGATCCTTGTCCTCGGTCTCCGCCAGGAGGGAGCACCGATCCGTCACCCCGAGCGGGATCTTGCCGTGCACCAGGACCTCCACCTCGACCCCCGCCTCCCGCGAGACGATCTCCATTTCCTGCAGGCTGACCTCGGCGTTCGGGCGGACCCGGACGGCCCCGTAATCGCGCATGACCTGCGCGGCCAGGTGGGTGTAGACGTTGGCGAACGCCCCCATGTGGGCGGGCAGGGGATTGCCCTTCTCCCGGAGAATCCGCAGAACCCCCATGTTGTGGACCTCGAGCGCCTGGGCGCCGGCGGCCGCGGCGGCCTCGATGAGACGCTCCACGTGGGGAAGGTCGCGCCCCCTCGGGGCGGCGGGGGACGTCACGTATACGTTCTTTCCCGCCGCCTGCAGTTCGGACACCGCTCCCGGGAGCAGCGGGATTTCCTCGGCGAAGTTTCCCCGGATGCGCCGGCAATACGGGTTCCCGAGGCACACCGCGTCATAAGGGCGAAGGTCGGTCCCCTCCCGCTCGCGGGGGGAGGCAAGGGTCACGATGAGTTCCGCTACGGCCATGTGGAAACCCCGGGGAAGTTCGGAAGGGGGATTATCTTTTGCCTTTCTTGAGATCGATGAGGATGAGCTTGATGATGGCCTTGAGCGTCTCGAAGACCCCGACCCCCGTCGGCGCCACCGCCTCGAACTCGGGGACGTTCCGGTAATTGAGAAGGGAGTGAAGCTCCGCCACCGAGGCGATCGGGCTCAGGTCCCGCTTGTTGTACTGCAGGACCAGGGGGATCCGGTCGGTATCGTACCCCTGCTCCCGGAGGTTGATCCGGAGGTTTTCCATGGACTCCACGTTGGAGTCCATGCGGGTCAGCTGCGAATCGGCGCAGAATACCGCGCCGTCCACCCCCCGCAGGATCAGCCTGCGGCTGGCGTCGTAGAACACCTGGCCGGGGACCGTGTAGAGGTGGAAGCGGGTCTTGAATCCCCGGATCTCGCCGAGCGACAGCGGGAGAAAGTCGAAGAACAGGGTCCGCTCGGTCTCCGTGGCCAGGGAAATCATTCTCCCCCGCGTTTCCGGTTTCATCCGCCTGTAGATGTACTGAAGGTTCGTCGTCTTTCCGCAGAGGCCGGGCCCGTAGTACACGATTTTGCAATTGATCTCGCGGGAGGAATAGTTGATGAAGGACATTATTCGAACAGGCTCTCGATGTCGGCCTCGGTGAGCTCCTCGATCCCTCCATCTTCCACCTGTTCCGCCTTTGCGTCGACATCCCGAAGGATCCTTTCCAGATCCACGGCGGCTCTCCGCACGCGCAGCCGGACGAGCCCCACGGAGGAGCGCCGGTCGAAGATCACCACCAGGATGAGCCGGTTGGCGACGACGGTGAGGTGCATGTTGTCGCGCTCTCCCTCGTGGAAAAGGATCGAAAATTCCTTCTCCCCGATGAGGGAGGCCAGTCCCCCGGTCGCGGCGATGTTCCCGGCGGCCAGCGACGCCAGCGAGGTGGTATCGAAGTCCCCGGTCTCCCCGGCGGAGGCCATGAGAGAGCCGTTCTTTTCGACGAGGAAGACGACTTTGGCGTAGGAATCCGCAAGGAGCCTTTTCAGGGTGGCCTGGAAGCCTTGGTATTCCTTGTCGCGGAGTATGAATTGTCCCTGCGTCATAGGCGAGAAGATATCACACCGGATGGGAAAGCAAAAGAAGCTCGGACCGGATAAAAAACCCCGGGGGGATTTTGCAGGCCACCCGGATTTGAACGTTTCCTTTCGCCAGGGCCGGCCCCGGAGTTGAGGATGAACGGCGCCGCGGAGACTCCGGCACTAGGGGCTAAAACCTCGTGTCGCTCGATGCATCGTAAAAAATGTTGACCGCGTCCTGGCCGTCGACGAGCCTTCTCAGGGAATCCACCATCAGGCCCGCGATGATTTGGTTCGTCATGATCACCGACGGATCCGGGGCGTAGGCACAAGAGGTCCCGTCCGCCGGATGGGCCTGGCCTCGATCCCCGACGATCTCGTAAAGCCCCAACACTTCCGCCGGCGTTTCCTTCTGCCGCATCGGATCGTACACCACCACCTGGCCCGCCTCCACGCCGGTCCCGCCGCTTACGAGCGTCTTGCGCTGCTCGCGGCATCGCTCGCTCAGCACGATCTTCGTCTCGAAATTGTCCACGCAATCGAAGACGATGTCGTACCCGGAGATGTCCGTGTCCCTTTCGAAGCGCGCCTCGACCCCCCGAACTTCCGTTCCGAACATCCTGTTCAGCGTCCCGGCCAGCGCTTCCGCCTTGTTCGACCCGACGCTGTCGGCGAGGAGGACCTGCCTGTTGAGATTCGCGACTTCCACCGCATCCGGGTCGAGGAACGTGATGTTCCGGAATCCCGAATAGAGGAGTCCAAGCCCCGCGAAGTTGCCCAACGCTCCCGCCCCGACGACGCAGACGTCGGCCCCGTACCCGTTCCCTTTCGGTTTCGGCCTCCGGTACGAAATCACCTCCTCCGAGGTCCGCCGGTCCATCAAGAGGTTCTTGGTCTCCTCCAAGGCGATCCCTGCCGCAATGATGTCCAGCGCCCCGTCATCGAAATGATCCCGGGGCAGGTTCTCTGCCGAAACGATTTCCCGAAGTTCCTCCCACTCCCTCCCCCGGATGTAGGTGAACATCTTGAACCCTTGTTCATCGCCCCGCTCGTAGCAGAAAGCGCGAAGGACGGGAATCCCTTCGCGGAATCCTTTCTCCAACAGCAATTTGTCGGCCAGCCCGTAGTGAGCAAGATCCACGATCGCGTCGCATCCTGCAAAGAGATCGCCGAGCGCCGGGTGCGAATAGTACCCTTCAAGGAAATGAATCGAAAGGGTCGGATTCAGCCTTTCCGCAATCTCCCGAAGAGCGGGGTCCAATCCGGGCGCCAGGATGATGAAATTCCTCAGGCCGAGCGCCGACGAGGAGAGTACGTACAGGGAGGCCAGGAGATCGTCGTCGCCGACGACCGCTATTCTTGCCTCCTCCAACGCACGCTGGTCCCAGCCCTGGATCCGCAGTTGCCTGTCGAGCCTTTCCTCGGGCACTTCGTGTCGTCCTTGCCGCCGTATTTCGGACCGTTTCGTTCCGTCACGTGCACTCTTTCTGGTAGCGCTCTCGGGGAGCGCGAGCCTCGGGCTTGATCTTCTCCCGGACTTCTTCCGCGAGGGCGTCGATATCCGCCTGGGTCAGGAGGCGTCCCGTGGCGACGAGCGCCATCCCGGCGTCTTTCCGGCTCGCCGTCGTCTGCCCCGACAGGATCCCCCTCCACTTGTAATGGATCTCCTGCCTGTGCCAGCCCCGGTCTCCGATGACGATGCCGTAGCAGAAGCCGCCATATACGGTCTCCAGGATCCTGGCCTCTCCGACGGGGACGTCCGTAATGAGAGAAACACTGCCTCGCTCCAAGTCCGTCTCCCCGTAATCGCCTTTCGACAGCATCACGAGATCCTTGATCACGACTTCCCTCTTGGCCACCGGTTTCCTCAGGAGGGCGGTGACATAATCCAGGACCGTGGCATGGTTCTCCTCGTCCGTCCCCGAAAAGCCCTTGAAGTCGAGGATGCCGTGGGAGTGGATCCATCCGGTGATGACCCTGTCCCGCGGAAGCGATTCCTGGTACTCGGCGATCCTTTCCGGGCCGACGCTTGTGTAATCGGTAACGTTCCGGTCGTTCCGGGGCAGGCCGATATCCGCAACGAGCTCCGGTTCTTCCCGGCTGCCGAGGGTGAACCCGTACCATTCATAGCTCCCTTTGTGGATTGCCCGGACGAGCTCGTTGAGCCGGAATGCCTTCGCCAAGGCAACCTCCGCCATCCGGATCTCTTCCGGTAATGTCGCCAGGATCCTCTCGTGGGCTCGCGGCGGTTTCAGCTCCGACAGGCGCTGGAACCTCACGGCAGCCGCTCCCTTATATACTTTTCATCCACAACCATCTCTCCGGCATACGCTCCCGGAAGCCGGTACATGTCCTCCAGCAGGACTTGATGAAGAATGCTGACCAGGCCGCGTGCCCCGGTTCGTTCGTGTTGAGCGCGCCGCGCCACTTCGGTCAACGCCTCGTCGGTGAGGACGAGGTCGATCCCCCACGCCTTCAGGTCGTTGATGTACGCACGGGACGGGCTCCCCTCGCTCCTCCGCAGGACGTCCTTGAGGTCTTCGACGGTGAGCGCGTCGTAGACGGCCCGGATCGGGAATCGTCCCATGAGCTGCCTTTCCATTCCGTACGCCACGAAGTCGTCGGACATCAGGCGGTCTCTCCAATCTCCCTCGATCCCCTCCCCGGCCGTGCGCTTCCGGACGATCGCGTCGAGATGCTCGAACACCCCCCCGGCGATGAATAGGACGTGCCGGGTGGACAGGGAGATCCTGTCCCGGCCCAGCTCGATCGTATTCTCCGCGCCTTCCACGAGCTTCAGCAGCCCTTTCTGAACGCCCCGTCCCGATACGTCTTTGCTTGTGACGGACTCGGCGGATATCTTGTCGATCTCGTCCAGATACACGATCCCCATCTGCGCGACGTGGACGTTTCCGCCCGCCGCGATCAGCAGGTCCAGCAGGATGTCGCTGGCGTTCTGCCCGACGTAACCCGCTTCGCTGAACTTCGTCAGATCCTCCACCGCGAAAGGCACGCCCACCATCCTCGACGCGATCTCGCCGGTATACGTCTTGCCGCAGCCCGAGGGCCCCACGACGAGGATATTCGCTTTCGGCGTCATCGTGTTTCGGAGGGCGATGTCCAGGTCTCTCCCGTTCTCCACCATCGCCTTCTTGAGCGCGTTGCCCAGCCTCCGGTAATGGTAGGCGATCGCGACCGAGACGATCTTCTTCCCCCTTTCCTGTCCGATCACGAACCTGTCCATGTCAGCCTTGAGATCCACCGGCGTCTTGTCGAACTCGATGATCTGCCGGACCGCATCGCCGACCTGGTTTTCCCTGAGCTCCCCGAGTCTCGTCTCGATCTTGTGCCGTCTCTCCGGCGAGATTCTCTCCACCATGTCCGCCTACCTCCCGCCTCCGTCGGCGCTCCCCACGCTCGCGACGAACCGGCGCAGCTTTCCGATACGCTTTACGAGCGATGACAGGCCCGCGTGTCCCTCTCCGTGGCGCACCCCCTTCTTGAGAAGGGCTCGGAGCCGCTCCCTCAGCTCCTCGATCTCCCTTCCCGCGATCTCGGCGAAAAGCAAGGTCTCGAAATGATGCCGCGCGAGGGCGTCGGATCCGAGTCGAGGATTGCGCCTGTAGAGGGGCGCGCACAGGAGGATCTCCTCGGGCGAGGTGGCGAAGGGCAGGTAGGGATTGTTCACCGTCCCCAGGATGGCCATCGTGACGCCGTACTCGTCCTCGCCAGACAGCGAGAAGAGTGGCGGCACGAAAGGCTCCTTCGCCCTCGCCCGCACGAGGTCCCCGTCTTCCGGAAGCGCCTCCGCGGCGGGGTCCGTCAGCCGCGCCACGAACGTCACGTCCAGGGCATGAGCCCGGACCAGGCCGTTGACACGGTCGAAAAGGGTCCTTTCGAGAGGCCGCTTCCGTTTCTCCCGGTCACGCCCGTTTCGTATATGATCGAGCAGGTTCCGTTCGCGCATGGTCCTGTAAACCCTCGGCCGGCGGCCGTAAGAACCCGGAAGAGGCCCCGGGCCCTCTTCCGGCGTCATCCGTGGGGGACTCCCCAGAGGAGGACCTCGACCGGCGTCTCCGAGGTGAGCCAAGAAGCCGTCTTCTCCAGCTCCGACAGCCGCCGCCGGAGATACTTCACCGCGGCATTCCGGTTCTCGTCCCCGGGATCGGCCCGAAGCGCCTCCTCGGCGTCGTGCAAAGTTTTCCGGATCTCGAGATACTCCCGCTCGATGGGCGCGCCCTCTTTCCGGAAGGCCTTCCACGGCTCCTCCGGGTCGTCATACGCCCACATGGGCTCATCTCGCATGACGAGCCTTTCTTCCCTGATCGCTTCCTTCAGGTCCTTCGTCCGCGATTCCATCACTTCCTCCGGCGCACCTCACGGCATCAGATCGTTCGTGACTTCCACTTCTCCCGACACGATTCCGGGATGATCCTTCGGGACCCGGTAATCCTCGAAATCGACATGGGGGACAAGCCCGCTCCGCACAACCGGATAATCGGTCGGCCACGGGTCGCCGTCGTCCGGTTCCGCCACCCAGAGAGGCAGCGTCGTCCGGTCGAGACTGTGGTACCCGTTGCGTCGCCGGCTGCTGTACCCGTGGAGCAGGGCGCCGATCCCTTCCTCCAGGGCGCGGATCATGGCCGCCGCGGTGAAGACCCGGGAGGGTTGGAACGCCCGCAGGCATATCGGTTGTCCCGGGTCGGTCCCTTCCAGGAAGGGATGCTTGTAGCTCTCCATCACGAAAGGCCTGAGCGGGACGATGGTGGCGACGCCCACCCGGCAATCCGGAAACAGGTAGAGCCGGCCGTAGTAATCCTTCAGCGCGTATTCTCCCGTGCGCTTGTAGGCGATGTAATCGTCGGTGGCGCCGATCCTCGAGACCCCGAACCCGTCGATCTCGAGCGAACCCTCCCCGGTGATGTAGAGCCGCAGGGCGATCCGGTTCCTCTCCGCGGTCCCGGTCCCGCTCTCCCGGCGCTCCAGCATCCGCCTCAGGCGATCCTTTTCCCTTTCCGCCATCCGGGCCGACAACACCTTCCGGATCCATTCCCGCAGATCGCCCCAGGAGATCGGCCCCTCGTCGGGGGGATTCACGGGGGTGTCCCGGCCCTCGAGGTCGCGGAGGCGGCGGCGCAGCGCGGCGGCGTCGATCGTTCCGGCGGCCTCCTCGATATACTTCTCCGGAATCCGGACCTTATCGGCGATGAGGTCCAGGATGTCCTCCGGACCGGACCTCCTCCCCGGCCTGCCCTTCCTTCTGCGCACGAAGCGGGGGAGCACGCCGGAGAGAATCGTCTCGAGCTTGCCGCCGATCGGGATGTCCCCGGCGTGGGGGCCGGCCCGGGATCCCTGGAGGCGAGGGTCCGATAGCTCCCGGTATCCCTCCGGGTCAAGCCTTTCATAGTTCTCCAGCAGGGAACGCAGGCTCAGGGCCTTGACGAAGAGGCGGCCGTTCGTCTCGACAAGAACGTCCGCCGCCCGACGTCCTGCGACTTCGCGTTCCATCTCCGGGTCGAACAGGAGGGGCACGCACAGGAATCCGGATTTCAGAACGAGATCGGAGGTCAACAGGTTCCGCATGACGCACGGCCCTCCCGCGGCGTCGATCACTGACGACGGACGAACGGGCCGGGGATCTCTCCCGGCACAGGGTTTCTGATCTATTTCTTGATCACAGGAGAGATCGTCATTTCCGAACGGTGCACCCTTCACGACTTCGTGGTCCACTTCCTCGAACACCGCCTTCCTGAGCCCGATGTGTCGCCGCAGCTCTTCGCGGCATTTCGGGCAGTCGGGGTCCCGCCGTCTCTTTTCCGGTTGCTCCATCCCGATCTCCTCCCCGCGTCCGGGGCGCCTGGACCACCGGTCGGGACGGCAGACTTCCGCCCTCCTGAGGCTTGATGGCCCGGATCGACACGTAAAGATACCTCTCACCTGCCTCCGTCTCTTCGACGACCCCCTGGTCCAGAGCGGTCCCTTCGATCGCTCGCCCTCTGCAGATGAGCCTGCCGCCCGCGAGCTGCCTGTTGACGTCCTCCAGGATCTGCTGATCCTCGATGCTCCAGTTCTTTTCATTCAGCGTCATCTTGCACAGTTCCCGAAGCGGCTTTTCCTCATAGCTTCCCGGCTCGTATACGTCGATCAATCCTTCGGCAGCCTGTCCCGGAATGATTTCCAGGACCAGCGGCAGGACCTGCTCGAATACTTTTGTTTTCCCGGCCTTCTCGGGTTTCGTCATGGCGCGATTCCTGTCTGCTGTTCTCCGATTGACCCGGCTTCCGAGCCTTCTCGAATGTCCATTATACAAGATGAAGACGGAGGAAAAAATCTTCAGGAAACCCGCAGAAGAAGGATCCGCACCAAAAGAAACGCCCGGGAGCCGTGGACGGACCCCGGGCATTAAAAAGTTTAAGAACGTCCCCGTATTAAAGTAACGGGTTCTTGTGCATCTCCTTGAGGCGGAGCCAGCGGCGGTCCACTTCGGCCTGGAACGAATCCAGCACGTCCTTGCAGTCGGGCTTGAGCATGTGCTTCGTCTTCCCCATCTGCTTGATCCACTCCGTCACCGGCACCTTCCTCCCCTTCTCCTCCGGATCGTAGTTGATCGTCGTGATGCCGTGCTCCACTTCGTAGAGCGGGAAGAAGCAGGAGTCCACCGCCGCCTGGATGATCGGCACGGAGATCCGCTCCTCGGTGCGCCACGCCAGCGGGCACATGGAGATGAGTTTCCCGAAGACCATCCCTTCGTCGGCGTACTTCTGCGCCTTGGCGGCCTTGCGGATCATGTCGCGCGGGTTGCTTTCGGCCGCCGTGAACAGGTACGGGAGGTTGCAGGCGGAAAAGATCTGCGCCGTGTCCTTGTGGTGCGTGGACTTGCCCTTCTGGTGGGGCCCGTAGTTGGAGGTCGAGGTCGCGTGCCCGATCGGCACGGTGAACGAGAGCTGGAAGCCGGTGTTCTGGTACCCCTGGTTGTCGTACTCGATGATGATCATCCGGGAGTTGCGCATCGCCGCGCCGACGGAGGGTCCCAACCCGATGTCGTGCCCGCCGTCGCCGGTGACCATAAGGAAGGTGATCTTCTCTTCCTTCGGGATCTCGCCCCGCTTCTTGCGCTCCTCGAACATCTCGACGACGCCGGAAAGGGTCGCCGCGCCGTTCTGGAACAGGTTGTGGATATAGGTGACCTTGTGGGAGGTGTACGGGTACCCCGTGGTGACCACCATCCCGCAGCCGGTGTGGAACAGGACGGTCACGAACCCCTCGATCCCCTTCAGGAACGTGTTGAGGTTCACGAAGATCCCGCAGCCGGGGCAGGCGCCGTGGCCGGAGGAGACCCGCTTCGGGCGCCCGGTCAGGGCCCGCAGGTTCACGCCCTTGACGTCGATCTTGCCTTCCGGGGTCGTCTCGATTCGGATCAGCCCGGTGGCCTGCTCCGCCGTGATCGGGTCGAACGCCTTGGGGGGCACGTACCCCTTCTCGCCGGGGTCGGCACCGAAGTAGTCGTACGGGACCTTGACCTCTCCCGTGTGGGCGATCTCGAGGGCTTCCGAAAGCATCGCCTCGGCGTCCTCGACGAAGAACTCCTTCCCGCCGATCCCGTAGATCCGGCCGGCGACCTGGGTGTTGTTTCCCTTCACCCCCTGCAAGGCGGCCTTCACTTCGATCGTCATCGCCCCGCCGTAGGCGCCGTAGTTGTCCTGCCGGTCGGCGACCACGAGCCCCTTTACCTTCTTCAACGCCTCGCGGATCTCCTTCAACGGGAACGGCCGGATGACGTTGGGCCGGATCAAGCCGACCTTCTTCCCCTGATTCCTTAAGCTGTCGACCGCCTCCATGGCGGTCTCGGCCGCGGAGTTGAGAATGAACAGCGCCGCCTCGGCGTCCTCCATCCGGTAGAGCTCGACGACCGGAACCTCGCGCCCGGAGAGCTTCGCGTACTCGGCGAAGACCTTCTTGATCACGGCGTCCGCGCGGACCATCGCGTCGGCCTGCTGCTTCTTGTTGTTGATGAGGTCGGGGTCGTTCATGTACGGCCCGATCGTCACCGGCTTGCGCGGGTCGACGGAGGTCACCGTGGGGACGAACGGCCCCAGGAAATCCCGTACGACCTGCGGGTCGGAGAAGATCTCCACCCGGCGCTTCTGGTGCGAGGTGAAGAAGCCGTCGAACGCCACCATCACGGGGAGCCGGACCGCCATGTCCTCGCCGATCCTGGGAGCGATGAGGTTCATGTCGTAGACCGCCTGGACATCGGAGGCCATCAGGATGATCCAGCCGGTGTTCATCGCCAGCATGATGTCGCTGTGGTCGCCGCGGATGTCGAGCGGCCCCGACACCGACCGGGTGACGATGTTGAACACCATCGGGAAGCGGGTCCCCGACTGGACGGGGAGCTGCTCGAACGCGAAGAGGAGCCCGTTGGCCGACGTCGCGTTGAACACGCGCCCGCCCGCCGTCGTGGCGCCGTAGCAGATGCCGGCCGCACCGTGCTCTCCGTCGCCCGGGATCATCCGGACGTCGTGCTCCCCTTCCGCCTTCATCGCGTCGAGCGTCTCCGCGATCTCGGTGGACGGGGTGATGGGGTAATACCCCATGATGTGGTAATTGATCTGCTTGGCCGCCGTCGCCGCGATCTCGTTCCCGGTCTGGACGACGACTTCCTGCGCCGGCAGCGCATCCGCCTTCTTTGCCGTTTCGGCCATCTTCCTCTCCTTCACTTTCTTATTTCAGGAACTTGTGCTTGACGGTGATTTTGTCCATGTCCTGCTCGGCCTCCTTGGTGGGGACCAGCGCGTCGAACTTGCAGATGTGGGTGCAGCGCAGGCATCCCTTGCAGTACTGGTAGTTGATCCCCAGGAGCACCATCCCGTCCTTCCCCGTCTTGGGGTCCTTGCCCCTCTCCCAGACGAAGCAGTAGTCCGGGCAGGTGATGTCGCACTCGCCGCAGCGGGTGCAGTTGTCGAGGATGAACAGCGGGATCATTCCCGTGCGGCTGGTGGAGAGGTCCTTGAACCGCATGTTCCCCGCCGAGTAGATCGTCCCTCCGATGGGAGCGTTCTCGTAGCCGAGCCTGGGGACCTCGCGATGGAACGGCGTCGCCGGGTACTTCCCGTCGGCCGGGAACTCCTCGAACTTCACCTCGTCGTAGCCGCGCTTGAGCGCCCCGAGGTTCCCCTTCATCAGCGCCGGGTATTTCTTCCCGAACGCCTCCCGGATGGCGTCCTCGAGCGCCTTCCATTCGAAGAACCCCGACGCCTTCGCGATGGCGCCCATCATGACCATGTTCACGCGGGAGCCGGTGGCCATCGCGATCTCCATGGCGTCGACCGCGCCCACGCGCCCCCCCTCGAGCTTCAGGAATTCTCGCGCTTGCGCGCACGTCTTGCGGGTATTGAGGATCACGGTCGTCTTCCCGGGTTTGGCCCCGGCGGTCACCGGCACCGTATTGGCCAGCGCCTCGTGGAAGATGGCCAGCACGTGCGGCTCCTCGACCGGGCTGTTCACCCTCACCTTGTGTCCGCCCTCGCACACCCGGACAAATGCCTTGACCGGTGTCCCCTTCTTCTCGGAGCCGTACGAGGCGAATCCCGCCCCGTTCAGGCCCATCCCCAAAATGGCGGCCTCGGTCAGGATCTTCCCTGCCACGTTGGCGCCCAGGCCCCCGATGCTCTCCATCCGGATTTCGAAGAAACCGAGGCTGTTCTTGACCGGCAGCTTTCCCGGCGTCTTGCTCTGCGTCATTTCTTCGCCCCTCTCAAGTGATCTTCCCTTTTAACCTCAACGGTTTCCCGTTAAAATTCCCGGCGCCCCCTGATCGCCCGGCCGACCGTGACCTCGTCGGTGTATTCCAGGTCCGCCCCGACGGGCATGCCGTAGGCGATCCGGGTGACGCGGACGTTCAACGGCTTGACGACTCCGGCAAGGTAGGAGGCGGTGGATTCCCCTTCCGCCGTAAGATTCGTAGCGAGAATAACTTCCTCGACCCCCCCTTGCGGAATCCGCTCCAGCAGCTCGCGGATGTGGAGATCCTCCGGCATCACCCCGTCGATCGGGGAAATGGCCCCGCCCAGAACGTGGTATCTCCCCTTGTACTCCCCGCTTTTTTCGATCGGGACAATGTCGGTGGGATCTTCAACGACGCAGAGTACGTCATCCCGGCGGGCGGGGTCCGTGCACAGGGCGCACGGATCTGCATCCGCGATGTTAAAACATTTAGAACAGCGTATCACAGCATCGGAGAGGCCCGCAATAGCCTCCCCGAGTTCCCTCAAGGCATCGGGGGGGATCTTCAGCAGGTGGAGGGAAAGGCGCGTCGCCGTCTTTTCCCCGATGCCGGGGAGGCGGGAGAGCATGGCGATGAGCCGGCGCAGCGGCTTGGGGTAGGACACGGATTTACGACAGCCCCGGGAGGTTCATCCCCCCGGTGATCTTCGCCATCTCCGCCGCCATCATCTCCCGGGAGCGCGACAGGGCCGAGTTGGCCGCCCCGCGGACAAGGTCCTGGAGAAGATCGACATCATCAGGGGAAACGACTTCCTTCTCGATCCGCACCGAAAGGATCTCCTGCCTGCCGTTCGCAACGACGGTCACCATCCCGCCGCCCGCGGACGCCTCCACGGTCTTCTCCGCCAGTTCCTCCTGGAGCTTGGCCAGCCGGGCCTGCATCTCCTGCGCCTGCTTGAGCATGTTCTGGAAATCCTTCATTTATCCCCCTTCCGCCTCCTCATCGGGCTCCGCAGGTGCCGTCTCCTCGGGCTCCGGGCCTTCCGGCAAAGGCTCCCTCCCGGGTGCCGGCCGGATTTCCAGGACGGTGGCCCCCTCGAACTCGCGGAGGACCTCCGTCAGCAGCGGATCTGAAAGGGCCCTCTTCTCCGGACGGTCCTCCTCTTTCCATACGGCTCCCCGCTCAAGGCTTTTTTTTTCCCCGGAAACGGAGAGACGGACCTCGATCTTCTTCCCGGCGACCTCGGCGACCGCCTGAAGGAGGACGGGCCACTTGTCCTCCTCCCGAAGCCGGTCGAGCACGAATTGGTGGGGGGAGGAGATGATGAGCGTGTCCCCTTCCCGCCGCCCCTTCATCTGGGAGAGGAGGCTCAGGAGGACGGTCTTTTTCTTCGCGCCCATATTTTTCAGGAGGGGGTCCCAGAGATCCCCCTCCTGCTGCGGTGTCGAGGGCGCGGACGCGCGTTTCGCGTACGTCGTGGCCATGGCCTTCGGCGGAGGATCCGTTGCCAGCCCCTCCACGTCGAGAAGCCCGGGGGCGTTGACCAGCCGCAGGAGAAGCAGCTCGAACCCCAGGCGCGGGAACTCCGTGCCCAGCACGTCCTTCTCCGAACGGAAGGCGATATCCAGGAGAAACATCCATTCCTCCCGGCTCTTCCGGGCACACAGTTCCCTCATGCGCGAAAGCGACGAGGGGGAGTGGCGGAACAGCAGCAGGTCGTCCCCCGTGAATTTCCAGACGGCGGCGTCCCGCAGAACGTCCACCAGGGAGAGGTAGAGAAACTTGAGGTCGGCCCCACGGGAAAGGAGCGCGGAGAACTTCCGGATCGCCTCGCCGGCGTCTCCCGACAAGACCGCGCCCGTCAGGTCGATCGCCGCCTCCGTTCCGACCAGGCCCAGCATCTCCTCCACCAGCGCCGCAGTGATACGGCCGTTTCCCGACACCGATGCCTGCTCGAAGATCGACTGGCCGTCCCGCATCGACCCGAACGCGTAACGGGCCATGAGGCGCAGGGCATCCTCTTCGCCGTGGATCCCCTCCGCATCCGACATCTCCTTGAGGCGGTTCCGGATCTCCTCCTCGGAGAGCATCCGGAAGTCGAATCGCTGAACGCGGGAGAGGATCGTGTCCGGAATCCGGTTCGGTTCGGTGGTGGCGAAGACGAAGACCGTATGGGGAGGCGGCTCCTCCAGGATCTTCAGCAGCCCGTTGAAGGCCGACTTCGAGAGCATGTGCACTTCATCGATGATGTAGATCTTGTACCGCAGGCGGGCCGGGGCGTAGGCGGCGTTCTCGCGGAGGCGGCGCACGTCGTCGATGCCGGTGTTGGACGCCCCGTCGATCTCCTGGACGTCGGTCGCCGCGCCCGTCAGGATCTCCCGGCAGGCGGCGCAGGCGAGGCAAGGGGACGCGGTGGGCCCCTTCTCGCAGTTGAGCGCGCGGGCGAGGATCCTCGCGAAGGTGGTCTTCCCCACCCCCCGGGTCCCGGAGAACAGGTAGGCGTGGTGGATCTTACCGAGCGAGATGGCGTTGGCGAGCGCGCGGGTAACGTGCCCCTGCCCGACGACCTCCTCGAACCCCTTCGGGCGCCATTTCCTGGCCAGCGCCTCGTACGCCATACGCTCCGCTCCCCTCGGTGGATCCCCCCTCCGGGGGTCCGCCGGCAGCCAGGGGAGCCGCCGGCACACGGAGCTGTGCGGCTACCGCTGCTTCCTTCCGGACCTGACGGGGTTTGCCGCCTTCCGTTGCGGCGGGCCTGGCCGCCGGCGCACCCCCGGAAGGGTCCCCCAGGCACATGCCTGGATGTGAGCTTTTCATGTTACGGGGAAACTTCTATCGGTGCAAGTGCAGTTGAG
>MGQW01000080.1:77350-85852 GCA_001798885.1 Deltaproteobacteria bacterium RBG_16_64_85 | reverse complement strand
CACGCCATTACCCCTCCGAGAACAGGACGCAGGGTACCCCAGGGAGCGAACTTTGTCCGGGAGCGGGGCTGCCCTTCCGGCCGCCTCAGCCGCCTACCGCGCTCCGCAAGGTCGCGCTGTTCCTCGCTATTCGCTCGGCGGCGGCTTCGGGTTCGAATCCCGTCATAGGGATCCAATCGCAACATGAAACGTTAGATTGGCGGAGGGGGTGGGATTCGAACCCACGTGGCGGCTCGCGCCGCCAAGTCGATTTCGAGTCGACCCCGTTACGGCCACTTCGGTACCCCTCCGCGCGTAACGGAGGTATTATAGCGGAAACGCGACGGCGCTGATAATCATGCCCAGGGAGGCGACCGCGATGCATGACGGCTGGCGGATTGCCGCGCTGGTCCTCTCCACGGCGGGGTACGTCTTCGCCCTCATCCTGATCCCCCGGATCATCCTCGAGCGGCGCCAGCCCGCCGCCACGGTCGCGTGGGTGCTCTCCATCGCATTGCTTCCGGTGGTGGGCGTTCCCCTCTACTTCCTCGTGGGGGGACGCCGGATCCGCCGCCACATCCGCGCAAAGATCGGCGCGGTCGGCTCCATCGAGAGTTCCGTCGAGAACCGGGTTCGGCCGGAAAACCTCCCTTCGCTCCTCTCCTCTACGTGCGGCCGCATCCTGATGACGTCCGGGGCGCCCCCGCCGGTTGCGGGGAACCGGGTCACCGTCATCGAGGGGGGAGAGGCCGCGTTCGATGCGGTCCTCGAGCTGATCGAAGGGGCTCGCGACCACATCCACGCCCAGTTCTTCATCCTGGATGTGGACGTCATCGGGAAGAGGTTCATCCACGCGCTCGCATCCCGGGCGAGAGCGGGAGTCCGGGTCCGGCTGCTCCTGGACGCGGTCGGCTCCTGGCGGGCGCTGCTCCAGATCGTCCGGCCACTGCGAAAGGCGGGCGGCGAAGTCGCGAAGTTCCTTCCCGCGCTCCCGCTGCACCGGAAATGGTCGGCCCACCTGCGGAACCACCGAAAGTTACTGATCGCCGATGGGCGGGCCGCCTTCACCGGCGGGATGAACATCGGGAAACGCTACATGCACCCGCGAGCGGGTCCCGGCTTGTGGCGGGACAGCGCCGTGCGGATTGAAGGGGTGGGGGTGCGGGACCTGCAAGCCATTTTCCTGGACGACTGGGCATTCGCGACGGAGGAGGCCGGGCCGGAAGGGAACCTGTTCCCTGCGCTGCCGTCCTCCGGCGAAAGGGCGTCGGACGGACTGCTCCAGGTCATCGCTGCGGGGCCCGACCGCGCGATGCGCCCCATCTATCGGGGGGTGTTCACGGCGTTCACGCTGGCCCGCAAGAGGATCTGGATCGCAACGCCCTACTTCGTCCCCGACGATGCGATCAGCACCTGCCTCGAGAACGCCGCCCTGCGCGGGGTCGACGTGCGCCTGATCGTGCCGGAGAAATCGGACCTGAAGTCTGTGGAACTCGCGGGCCGTTCCTACTTCGACGACCTGATGCTTGCGGGCGTCAAGATCTACCTCTACCTGCCGACGAACCTCCATTCCAAGGTGCTCATCATCGACGACGACGTCGGGGTCGTGGGCTCCTCGAACGTGGACATCCGGAGCTTCTTCCTCAATTTCGAGATAGGGGTCTTCCTCTACGGACGGAAGGAGATCGATGCGCTGGCGGCAGGATTCGAAATGGACCTCTCGTTCGCCGCCGAGCTCGACCCCGCGGCATTCGGGCGCCGGCCGAAACTCGTTCGCCTCCTGGAGGACACTTCGAGGATTTTCTCCCCGCTGTTTTGAACGTCAGCGGCGGGAACGGAAGAATTCCGTGAGGAGGGCGGAGCACTCTTCAGCAAGGACGCCGGAGATGACGTACATGCGGTGGTTGAGGCGGGGGTCGGATGCGATCCGGTAGAGGCTTCGGACGGCGCCGGTCTTCGGGTCGTCGGCTCCGTAAATGATTTCGGCCACGCGGGCGTGGACGGCTGCGCCCGCGCACATCGGGCACGGCTCGTTCGTCACGACCAGGCGGCATCCCTCGAGCCGGTAGTTGCCGATCTTCTTCGCCGCCTTCCGCAGGGCGAGGATTTCGGCGTGGGCGGTCGGATCGTTCTCCGCTACGGGACGGTTGTGGGCGCGGGAGAGGATATCTCCGGATGGTCCCACAATCACGGCGCCGACGGGAACCTCGCCGGAAGCTGCGGCTCTCGCCGCTTCGCGGAGCGCGATGCGCATCCATTCCTGCCGGGGATCACTCACTGGGAGGCCGGGTCGTTCCGCCCGGGCTTCCGGAGCTTTCGGAAGGGGCATTCCCCGGGGAGTTTCGCCGGCCAGGCGGCGGCTGCGGAACAGGCTCCGAGAAGAGGAATCTCTGGATGACCCCCTGCTCGCCCGGGGGGAGATCCCGGTAGAACGGCCAGTTCATCATCTGCTCGTCCCGTTCCGCGGCGGGCATCCCGCGCCATTCCACGACCTTGCGCTTCAACGTCTGGCGGCGCTCGGGGGGGAGCTCCCGCCAGCGCCGGAAGAACTTTTTAATCACTATCTTCTCCTCGGGCCAGGCATTGCGGAAGATCTCGCGCCGCTGCCGCAGGTAATTGCGTTCCGACTCGGGGAGCTCCCGCCAGCGCTGCCGGTGCTCGAGGATCCGTTCCCTCTGTTCCGGAGGAAGCTCCTTCCACCGATGGTAGCGCTCCCGGATCCGCTCCCGCTCTTCCGGCGTCATCCGCCGCCATCGTTCCAGCTTTTCGGAAGTGATTTCCTCCTCAGAGCGGCTTGCCCGGATCCCATCCGGACGTTCCCCCCGATTCAGCGCTTCCGCCGCGAAACCTGGATGCGCCAGCGCCACAGAGAAGGCGACAAGCGCCGCTGCCAGAACCATTCTGCGCAAACCGCCGCACGACGTCAAGCTCACCCCTGCCTCCTGCCCGGGGGCGCCAATATCTCCATCTCGTCGACATCTCCGGGCGCGTCGAGGGCCGAGGGATCTTCCAGGACGTCGAGGTGGGCGATGATTTCGAGGTCTTCGGGCGTCAGCTGCTCATGGCCCGGGACCGGGACGGCCGGGGGTCTCTGCGCAGCCACCCGCGGAAGGCCGGCGGAAGCAGGTGCTTCCCCGGACTCGGTCACCGGCGCACCCCGGGCGACGTGCGGAAGCTGTTCTCGCGGGGCGACGACATCCTTCCCCTTCTCCGGAGACGAGAGCAGGAACAGTGCCAGCGCCACCGCCGCCGCCAGTGGAACCGCCGCCCACCGGATGGAGAAGACAAAGAGGCTGCGTCGCCGCGGGAGGAGGTCCTCCGCCTCCATCCGGGCAAACAACCTTTCGCGGAAATCGGAGGGAACGATCCCTTCGGTCATCGCAACTCCGGTCCCGATCGCACGCATCTTCCGCTCAAGATCGCGGCATTCCGCGCACCCTTCGAGATGCTCTTCGATCCGGCGGGTCTCCGCCCGGGAGACCTCCCCGTCGATCGAGGCGCTGATGGATTCTTTCAGGTTACGGCATTCCATTGAAATATCCCCGCTTTTCCTTATAAACCCGTGCGGGTGAAAATGGTTTCACGGCAACAGCCCCGAGAGGGATTCCATCAGCATTTCCCGTGCCCGGAAGATGCGGCTCTTGACCGCCTGGGTCGTAATTCCAAGCACGGTAGCCACTTCCTCGTAGGATAAGCCGTCTCCCCGGTTCAGGACGAACGCCGCCCGGCAGGTTTCCGGAAGCCGCTGGAGGGCCTCGACGAACCGCTCCTGGATCTCCGAGCTCCACGCCATCTCTTCGGGGTTCAGTGCGTTGGGACCCCGCAACTGCAGCGCGGGCGAGCCGTCCCAGGCTTCCTCCCCCGGGGGGATCGGCACCTTGTCCCCTTCCTCCTTCTCATCCCGGAGGAAGTTGAGCGTCGTCCTGCGGGCGACCGTGTACATCCAGGTAGAGAACTTCGCCTTCGGCTGCCAGGTGAACGCCGCGCGGGCGATCCTCAAGAACGTCTCCTGTGCCGCCTCCTCCGCCCTGGCCTGGTCCCCCGTCATCCGGTAGGCGAAGTGGATCACCTTCCCGTGATGCCGGGCGAAGAGCTCCTCGAACGCGTCGCGGCTCCCTTTCCGGTAGAGCTCCATCAGCTCTTCATCGGTCCGCACGGCGGGGGACACTCCTTCAACGGTGGTGGGGGACACCCTTGAACAATACTACCGAACCAACCAGGGGTGCCTCCCGTGGAAATGTCCCCCGAAAGCATGTCCTAGAAAGGCCAAAACCGGGCCTCCTCCCAGAACATCTCCCGCAGCTGCTCGTACTGCCGCGCCAGGATGTCGAGGTGCTCCTTCTCCCAGGCGAGGAGATCGTCGAACAGCCGCTCCGCGGGGGCGTCTCCCTGTACCTTCTTCCGCAGGGCGCCGAACTGTTCGATCGCCCGTTTCTCCAGCGTCATCCCGATCGAGAGCGCCGCCGCCTCTCCTTCCACGTCCTTCCCCTTCGCGACGAAATCCTCCGTGAACAGCGGAGAGCGGAATTTCCGGATCGCCTTCCGATCCGCCGCCCCCCGGATCCGCGCAGGCGGGTTCCCTTCGGCCATCCGGGCGATCTGGGCGACGATCGCCACGCGATGCTTCTCCTCCTCCTCCATCAGGAACATGAACATCTGCCGCGCCCCGTCGTGGCGGGAGCTCCGGGCCGCCATCCGGTAGAACTCCCGCCCGTCCACCTCGTTCAGCAACGCCTGCTGCAGGCCCCGGGCGATGGCCCCCGAAATTCCCCTGGCCGGTCCCTTTTTCATTTTGGGCGAACCCCCCCCCGTGCTATATGATGGTTCCATTATGCAGGATCTGATACGAAACTTGCTGATCAAGATTGGGGAGGACCCCGACCGGGAAGGGTTGAAGCAGACCCCGGAGCGGTACCAGAAGGCGATCGGCTTCCTCACTTCCGGCTATACCCAAGACCCCCGGGAGGTCCTTCAGCGCGCTCTATTCCACGAGCAGTACGACGAGATGGTGATCGTCAAGGACATCGACATCTTCTCCCTGTGCGAACACCACATTCTCCCCTTTTTCGGAAAGTGCCACGTGGCGTACCTGCCGAAGAAAAACATCGTGGGGTTGTCCAAGATCGCCCGGGTGGTCGAGCTTTACGCACGACGGCTCCAGGTCCAGGAGCGGCTGACCCAGGAGATCGCCACGGCGATCATGGACACGCTGAAGCCGCAGGGCGTGGCGGTTGTGATCGAGGCGTTTCACCTGTGCATGATGATGCGCGGCGTGGAGAAGCAGAACTCCAAAGCGGTAACCTCCGCGATGCTGGGTGTCTTCCGGACGCGCGAGTCGACGCGGATGGAATTCCTCGAACTCATCAAGCCTACCTTGAACATCCTGCGGTAACCCCGGGCGGCGGGCCCTACTTCGCAGCTTCCCGCATGATTTCTTCGATCGCCGCCTCGACTTCCTTCGCCGTGGCTTCCAGCTCCGGCTCGTTGAACATTTTCAACAGGATCGTTGGCTTGAGGGTCTCGAGCACGACGTCCTTCCCGTCCACGTAGATGGTGACGCGGCAAGGAAGCGCCGTCGCAATCTTGATGTTCGTGTCCAGGACCTTCTTCGCGGCCACCGGGTTGCACACTTCGTAAATGTAGAGCGTTCGACCGAACGCAAGCCCCTTGGACCGGAGCGTCGCCGTCACATTATGAATGGCCTGCACGCCGAACTTCCGCTCGGCCGCGGCGTCCTCGAACTTCTGGCGGACATCGCCGAGGGATTTCCCGCTCTTCACCGTGATGAACATCGAAAGGCCTCCTTCCTCCCCCGGCACCCTGCCGCTGGGCTGCGCTCAGCAGGATCCTCAACCGCCCCCGCGGCCGGCCAGGAAGTAGACGGCGAACACGACGGCGATCAGTACCAGCGGCATCCAGTCTGCTGTCATTGCTTCTTCCTGTCGGAGGTATTCGAGCGTTTTCCCGCCTCGCCCGCCTGACGCCCGCATCCCTGCGGGCTTTTCCTCCTGCTCGTCGGCGGCGGGCTCGGAGCTCGTTCCCTCCATGTGTATTCAAGCAGTTGGGCTCTCGCTCCCGGCGACCGCCGGACGCTCCTCACGTTCATCTGAACGGCGAGCGGCGGGACCCTCCCCTGCACGACGAACCGCCAGGCTTGGAGCCTTCTCCCGCCCCCGCGGTACGGAACAGGGAGATCCCGATCTTCTCCGAGGCGCCCCCGCAGGCCGGGCAGGCCGCCTTCTTGCCATCGTCGGAGAGGCGCGTGTACGCTTCGAAAACGCGCGAGCACGCCCCGCACCGGTATTCGTAAAGCGGCATCACTCCCTCCCCTTATCTCTCGGACACGCCGAGTTTCTTCAGGATATCTTCCATCAAGCACCACTTTGTCAGGCCCGACTGGAAAAGGTTCAGGCCGACGAAGGCGGTGAACAGGAACCAGTACCTGCTGACATAATACCCGAGAGCGAGACTGCTCAGCACGAATAACCCCGCGATCACCCGTATCCATCTTTCCACGTTCATTGCCGCTTTCCTCCTGATGTTTCCGTTGTCGCTGCTTTGTTGCCGCAACACCGATTCCCATACCGTAAAGAAAGCATAAGCGGTGCCAATTTCTTCAGGGTATCCTGTTTAATCGATAACCGTTTGAACGGGTATTAGATAGATTTAATTATTGCCTTTACTGAACTCGGCCAGCCCCGGAAAAGGACGATCCGCCCCCCGGCTTGCAACGAAACGTAGCGAGATAGGGAAATCAGGCCAACCCCAGGCGCTTCATTCTTCGCCATAGCGTGGTGCGGTCGATCCCCAACGCGGCGGCCGCATCCTTCCGGTTCCAACGGTGCATTTCCAGCGTCCGAAGGAGACCCTCTTGTTCCCCCTCTTTCCTGGCGCCTCCTGCGGCGTCGATTCCAGGGGCCTCCGCACTCCCGCCGTCGGACGGCACCGTAGGAGACGATTCCCTCCGGGGACGGCAACGCTCCCGCAGCTCGTCCGGCAGGTCCTCCACGGAGAGAACCCTTCCCCTGGCGCACACCATTCCGCGCTCCAGGACGTTCTCCAGCTCCCGGATGTTCCCCGGCCACGGGTACTCCATGAGGCAGCGCATCGCCTCGGGAGACACCGCCTTGACCCGCTCCATCCCGCGCCGCTTCAGCCGCTTCAGCACGTGGTCCACGAGGAGGGGAATGTCCTCACGCCGTTCGCGCAAGGGGGGAACGGAGATCGGGATGACGTTGAGCCGATAGAACAGGTCTCCACGGAACTGCCCCGCGGCCATGGCCGCTTTAAGGTCCTTGTTGGTGGCCGCGATCACGCGGACGTCGGCGCGCTGGGTCTTGCTGCTGCCCACCCGCTCGAACTCCCGGTCCTGGAGGACGCGCAGGAGACCCACCTGCAGGGCGGGGGAGATCTCCCCGATCTCGTCCAGGAAGATCGTGCCCCCATCGGCCGCCTCGAACCTCCCCACCTTGTCGGCGATCGCCCCGGTGAACGCCCCCTTGACGTGGCCGAACAGCTCGGACTCCAGGAGCGTCTCCGTAAGCGCGGCGCAATGGACCTTGACGAACGGCTTCTCCCGGCGCGGGGAGAGGTCGTGGATGGCCCGGGCGAAGAGGCCCTTCCCCGTCCCGCTCTCGCCCGTGACGAGCACGGTGGAGTCGGTGTCCTTCACCACGTCGATCATGTCGAAGATCCGCCGGATGTTCGGGGTCTTCCCGACGATGTCGCGGAGAGGGAACTTCCCCTTCCGCTCCTCGGCGAGCCGCTCGATCTCCTCGAAGCTCCGGAAGGAAATGACGAAGCCCAGCCTCTCCCCGGCGTCGCCCTCGAAGAAGGCCCAGCTCGCGCTGACCGGGACGATCCGGCCGTCGGCCCGCACCAGCGTCCCGTCCACGTCGTTGCGCGGCCTCCCTCCTTCCGTCAGGTCTCCCATCGGGCAGTCGTGCTGCGCGGGGCCGAAGCTCGCCCGCAGGATCCTCCGGCAGTCCTTGCCCAGCGCCTCTTCCGCCGGAATGCCGAACAGGCGCTCCGCCGCGCGGTTGAACGAGGAGATCGTGTGGTCCCGGTCGACCGTGATCACCGCCTCGCTCAGGCTGTGAAGGATCGCGGAAAGCATCTTTTCGCTGTGTGGCGCCGCCACCGATCCGGCAGGGTGCAACATTTCGTCGCGAGTCATGAAGGGGATTGTATCACGGCGGAAAAAAAAGGGACCCGGGCAGGAAGGGAGATCCCCGGTTCCACGAGATGTCAGCGAATCGCTTTCACTGCTTCCGCAGCGCCTGGTCCAGGTCCTCGAGGATGTCGTCGATGTTTTCGAGGCCGACCGACAGGCGGATGAAATCGTCGGTGACCCCCGTCTCCAGTCGTTCCTCGGGCGTCAGCTGCTGGTGGGTCGTCGACGCCGGGTGGATCACCAGGCTCTTGGCGTCCCCGATGTTGGCCAGGAGCGAGAAAAGCTTCAGGTTGTCGATGAACTTCTTCCCCGCCTCCATCCCCCCCTTGATGCCGAAGCCGAGGATGGCG
>MGQW01000080.1:0-77151 GCA_001798885.1 Deltaproteobacteria bacterium RBG_16_64_85 | reverse complement strand
CCCAGGTCGCGCAGGAGCTGGACGCGCAGCTTGAGGATGAACGCCACGTTGCCCAGGCCCGGGAAGTTCCCGAAGACCTCCCAGAACTTGAGGCCGTGGTACGAGGGGTCCGGCTCGGTGAACGAGGGGAAGTTGCCGTTCCCCCAGTCGAACTTCCCCGAGTCGACGATGATGCCGCCGATGGAGGTTCCGTGCCCGCCGATGAACTTCGTCGCGGAGTGGATGATGACGTCCGCCCCGTGGTCGAAGGGCCGCATCAGGTAAGGCGTGGGCATCGTGTGGTCGACGACCAGCGGGATCCGCGCGTCGTGGGCGATGTCGGCCACCGCCCGGATGTCGAGCGTGTCGAGCTTCGGGTTTCCGACCGTCTCGGCGAAGACCGCCTTCGTTTTCTTCGTGATCGACTTCCTGAAATTATGGGGGTCGGAGGGGTCGATGAACTTCACGTCGATCCCCAGCTTGGGGAAGGTGTAGTGGAACAGGTTGTACGTCCCGCCGTAGAGCGATGCGGAAGAGAGGATCTCGTCCCCCGTGCTGGCGATGTTCAGCAGCGCCAGGGTTTCCGCGGCCTGGCCCGAGGCGACCGCCACCGCCCCCGTCCCGCCCTCGAGCTGCGCCACCCGCTGCTCGAAGACGTCGGTGGTGGGATTCATGATCCGGGTGTAGATGTTGCCGAACTCCTGCAGGCCGAAAAGCCTCGCCGCGTGCGCGGTGTCGTGAAAAACGTAGGAGGTCGTCTGGTAGATCGGCACCGCCCTCGCCGTCGTCGCTGGATCCGGCTTCTGCCCCCGTGGAGGGCGACCGTCTCCGGCCTGTACGATTGCGACATGTCAAACTCCTTTCTCTTCCGCGGATATTGCCTGCCTGCAGAGGCAATTGACGATTGATATTATGGATATTATAGGCTATTTGTTTCCCTGTCAATCTATTTCGAATCCCCCTCTACGGGCATCTGCGGGGCCGTAAATATCGATGCCCCCTCCACGGGAACCATGGAAACCGGACAGATTACGTGCTACAAGGCCGGACAGATCGTAAGCTCGCTACAATACTAAATGGATTTTTCTAAATGGATTTTTCTTGACAGGGTTTCCGGGGATCGCTACACTTGTGTATACAGTATGCAGAAGGGAGCCCCCCCTTCCTTCTGCATCGTCTCCTTCCTAATCCCTTCGCCTGAGGGTTTCGCCGTCTTTGTCCCCCCCGGACGGCGAAGCCCGTCCGGGGGGCGAAGGCTCCGCGACTTACTTGAACGCCTCGAGGATGTACCGGGCGATCTCCATCGCATCCTTGTCCGGGATGGTCTTCTGGTCATAGCTGGCCATGCCGGGGCCGGGGTTCCTCATCAGCTTTACGATATCCTCCGCCTTCAGGATGTGGTTGGCCTTGAGGTCCTTGCCGCGCAGGGTTTTCTTGGCATTGATGATGTTCCCCCCCTCCCGATGGCACGTCGAACAATGCTTATTAAACAGCTCTTCTCCCGCCTTCCCCTTCTTCGCCTCGGCCGCAAAACCGGAAAGCGCCAGGCAGGTTGCAACGATCATGAGTCCGACCGCCGTCAGCAACGTCTTCATCCCTCGTACCTCCCGATTGGAATTCCCCCGAACCGTGGTTCGCCGCCGGGGTGCAGGTGATTCTTCCCGTATCTTCTCCGCCGATGGCGGAATTGGGCCGTGCAACCCGGGACGAAAAAGGATCAGGCGCGCTCGAACAGGCCCGCGGCGCCCATCCCTCCGCCGATGCACATCGTGACCACGCCCAGGGACGCGTTGCGGCGCTTCATCTCGTGCAGCAGCGTGGCGGTGAGCTTCGCCCCCGTGCACCCCAGCGGATGCCCGAGCGCGATCGCGCCGCCGTTGACGTTGACCTTGTCCGAGTCCAGGGAGAGCTCCCGGATCACCGGCAGCGACTGTGCGGCAAAAGCCTCGTTCAGCTCGAAGAGGTCGATCTTCGTCAGCTTGACCCGCAGCTTCTTCAACAGCTTGGGGACCGCCTTCACCGGGCCGATCCCCATGATTTCGGGCGGCACGCCGGCCGCGGCGAACCCCAGGAACCGCGCCAGGGGCTCCGCGCCCAGCGCTTTCATCGCCTTCTCCGAGACCACGACGGCGGCGGCGGCCCCGTCGCTCATCTGGGAGGAATTGCCGGCGGTAACCGTCCCCTTGGGGTCGAAGGCGGGTTTCAGCTTCGCCAGCGCCTCGAGCGTGGTGTCGGCGCGGGGGCCTTCGTCGACTTCGAAGACGATCTCGCCGGGGACCGGCTTCCCGCCGTTCCCCGCGGCGAAGACGACCGTCTTCACGGGGACGATCTCCTCCTTGAACTTCCCCTCCCGGATCGCCGCGAGAGCCTTCATGTGGCTCCGGTAGGCGAACTCGTCCTGGTCCTCGCGCGTCACCTTGTACAAGCGGACCACCTGCTCGGCGGTGAGACCCATCGGCATGAACACCTCGGGGCGCGTCTCGATGATCTCGGGGTTGAAGGACGGCTTGTTCCCCCCCATCGGGACCATCGTCATCGACTCGGTCCCGCCGGCCACGATGACGTCGGCGAACCCCGCCAGGATCCTCTCCGCGGCCAGGGCGATCGCCTGCAGCCCGGAGGAACAGAACCGGTTGATGGTCATCGCCGGAACGGAGTCCGGCAGACCCGCCTTCAGGGCGCAGATCCGGGCCACGTTCATCCCCTGCTCCCCCTCGGGCATGGCGCACCCGAAGATCACGTCGTCCACCTGCGCCGGGTCCAGGTTCTTTATCCTTTCGACGGCCCCCCGGATCGCAACGGCCCCGAGGTCGTCGGGCCGCGTGTCCTTGAGGCTTCCCTTGTACGCCCTCCCGATCGGCGTGCGGACCGCGGAGATAATATAGACTTTCGCCATCGGCATTTTCCTCCCTCTAGTTGCGCAGCGGCTTTCCCTTCATCAACATGTATTGGATGCGCGCCTGGGTCTTTTCCTCTCCGCAGAGAGACAGGAACGCTTCCCGCTCCAGGTCCAGGAGATCCTGCTCCGACAGCTTCGTTCCGGCCGGGACGTTCCCGCCGGTCAGCACGAAGGCGATCTTGCGCCCGACCCGTTCGTCGTATTCGCTGATGTGCCCGGCGATCCTCATCGCGTAAAGCCCGTAGGCGAAAGAGGATAACTCCGAGCGCCCCGGCAACGGAATGTCGGTGCGGGGACGGGGTGTCTCGTACCCCTCCCGGATCATCGCAAGGACGGTGCTCTTCGCGTCCTGGATGAGGAAATCGCGCTGGATCGTGATCTTGTCCCAGGGCCGCAGGAACCCGAATTCCCTCGCCTCCTTCGCCGACGTGGCCACCTTCGCCATTCCGATCGTCTCGAACGCCTTCCGGAGGAACGGGAGCGGGTCGGCCGCAACGCCGTCGGGGATCCCCTCGAGGTGTCGGATCACCATTTCCTTCGTGCCGCCGCCCGCCGGGAGGAGTCCCACGCCCACCTCCACGAGCCCCATGTACGTCTCCGCCGCGGCGCGGATCCGGTCGGCGCCCATGCAGATTTCGGCCCCACCCCCTAACGCCATCCCCGCGGGGGCCGCCACGACGGGCCTTTCCGAATAGCGCAGCCGCATGCAGGCGTTCTGCAACTCGCGGACCATCTTCTCGATGCCGTCGAAGTCCTTGTTCTGCGCCGCCATGAAGACGAGCATGAGGTTCGCCCCCACGCAGAAGTTCTCCGCATGATTGGCGATCACCAGCCCGGCGAACTCCTTCTCCGCCAGGTCCACCCCCTCGTTCATCATCGAGATGATGTCGCCGTCGATCGTGTTCATCTTGGTATGGAACTCCAGGCACAGAACGCCGTCTCCGATGTCGTAGAGCGCTGCGCCCGGATTGCGCCGGACCATCTTGTTCCGGTCGGCGAGCGCAGGCAGGAAGATGACGTCGGGCGAAACGGGGACCGGCCGGTAGGTCCCGGAAGCGAAGTCGTAGAACTCCCGGACCCCCTCGCGGCTCCGGTAGAAGGAAGCGTTCCCGGCCGCCAGCATTTTCCCGACGTTTTCGGGGATCGCCTTCCCTTCCTTCCGCATCCGCCCGACGGATTCCGGAAGACCGATCGCATCCCACGTCTCGAAGGGGCCCAGCGTCCAGTTGAACCCCCACTTGATCGCGTTGTCGATGTTGGCGATATCGTCGGAGATCTCGGGGATCCTTTTTGCCGTATAGAGCAGCGTCTCGGAGAGCACCCTCCACGCGTAGGCTGCAGCTTTGTCGTCGCCCGCGATCACCTTCCGGATCCTCCCGGCGACGTCCTCCTCCCCCTTGGCGGCGTCGAGCGACGGGAAGACGACCTTGGAGGTGGGCCGGTAGTCCATCGTCCGGTAGTCCAAGACGAACATCTTTTTTGCGTCGCCCTTCCCCTCCATCTTGAAGAAACCGCTCTTGGCCTTGCGCCCGATCCAGCCGCGCCGGACCATCTCCTTCACGAACGGAGGAGGCAGGAAGACCTCCCGCGCCGGGTCGTCGGGGAGGTTCTTGTAGACGTTGTCGGAGACGTGCAGCAGCGTGTCGAGCCCCACGAGGTCGGCCGTGCCGTAGGCGGCGGACTTGGGCCGGCCCATTGCGGGCCCGAGGATCTTGTCGACCTCCTCGATGGAGAGGCTGTCCGCGACCATCGCGTGCATCGCGTACATCATCGCGAAGACGCCGATCCGGTTCCCGATGAAGTTGGGCGTGTCCTTCCCGTAGACGATCCCCTTCCCCAGCCTCCGTTCGCCGAACTCCGCCATCCCGCGCAGGATTTCCGGGGCGGTATCCTCACCGGCGACCAGCTCCAGGAGTCTCATGTAACGAACGGGGTTGAAGAAGTGGGTCACGAGGAAGTGGCGCCGGAACTCCTTGCCGCGCCCCTCCATCATCTGGGAGATCGCGATGCCGGAGGTGTTGGAGGTGACGACCGTCCCCGGCTGCCAGAGCTTCTCGATCTTGTCGTAGAGGGCCCGCTTGATCTCCAGGTTCTCCGTGACCACCTCGACGATCCAGTCGCATTCAGCGGCTTTCGCGAGGTCGTCCTCGAAATTTCCGATGGAGATGAGGCCCAGGTCCTTGGAGGAGTACAGCAATGCGGGGCGGCTCTTCTTGATCCCCTCTAGCCCCTTCGCGGCGAACCGGTTGCGGAAAGCGGGGCTCTTCCCGGTCAGCCCCTTCTTTTTATCTTCCTCGGTGAATTGGGGAGGGACGATGTCGAGCATGAGGCACGGGATTCCTGCGTTGGCGAGGTGCGCCGCGATCCCGGATCCCATCACGCCCGCCCCGAGCACGGCCACCCGGCGGATTTTCGGAAACATGGATTCCCACCTCCTGGGAAGATGCGGTCAGCGCGCAATTACTGAATGGTGATTCAGTACCCGATACACATACCGCAGGAGGCCCCCGCTGTCAAGAGGCGGTGGGCCGCGATCGGCTGCGTTCCCTCGCACGTTGTTCGCCCTGAACGGAAGTCGCTTCGCCTCAGGGGGGACCTCGCTGGCGATCCGCCATGGCTAACCGGCGGAGCCGCCGCAGGAGGGGGGCGCAGTGAGGTAAAGCGCAGCCGTGCGGGTCCATCGCACGGCGAGCCACGAACGGAGTCCCCCTCCGAGGCGGCGCAGCCGGGAGCGCCCGCCTTGCGATGCCATTGTGGTCCGTCCAACGCCGGGGGAGAATAGGGGCATGCGCGGGATCTATGTTCACATCCCCTTCTGCGTGAAGAAGTGCTCCTACTGCGATTTCTATTCGGTGGTGGGGGACCGGCGAGCCATCGGGGACTTCTGCGCGCTTCTGGTCCGTGAGATGGACCTGTTCCGGGAGAAGTTCCCGGGCGAGGCGGCAGCGAATGCGGATACCGTCTTCTTCGGCGGAGGGACCCCGACCGTGCTCGGGGCGGAAGCTTTGTGCGGGCTCCTCTCCGCGCTGCGCGAGCGGTTTTCCATCGCGAAGGATGCGGAGGTGACGACCGAGGCCAACCCGGGCACCGTAACCGCGGAAGATTTCCATGCGCTGAGATCGGGGGGGTTCAACCGCGTCAGCATCGGCGTGCAGTCGTTCACCCCCCGGACCCTCCGGACGCTCGGGCGGATCCACGGCGTCGAGGAGGTGCGGGCGGCGCACCGGGACGCGCGACGGGCAGGATTCTCCTCGATCGGTATGGATCTCATCTTCGGGATCCCGGGGCAGGAGGTCGCCGACTGGGCGGACGACCTGGACCGGACCGTCACCTTCCTGCCCGCACACATCTCCGCCTACGCGCTTGCCCCGGAGCCCGGAACCCCGATCTGCGAGGCGATCGGGCGCGGGGAGCTGCGGATGCCGCCGGATGACCTGGTGGCGCAGATGTACGAGGAGACGCGGTCCGCCCTTTCCCGCTCCGGATACCGCCAATACGAGATCTCGAACTTCGCCCGTGCAGGCTCCGAATGCCGGCACAACATGAAATATTGGCGGCGGGAAGGGACCACCGGCCTCGGGCCATCCGCCCACGGCCTGCTCTTCCCTTCCGAAAATGCCCCGCTGGGCGTTCGAACGGCCAACCCGCCATCGCTTGCCGATTACCGGCGCCGGATCGAGGAGGGCCACCTGCCCTGGGAAAACGTGCACCTCTGCAATCCGGAGGATGCGTGGAGGGAGTCCCTTATCGCCGGACTGCGCATGCTGGAGGGAATCGACCTGAAGGGAATCGAAAAACAGGTCGGCCCGCCGCCGGAAAGCCTGCGGAGGGCCGTGGAATCGCTCTTGCGCGCCGGAAGGCTTCAGGAAGAGGGCTCCCGTATCCGCCTGCCGGCCAGCCTGTTATTCGTTTCGAACGAGGTGCTCCAGGCGCTCGTTTAAGTTCAGTCCCGCCCGTGCCCCCTGTTCTCCTTCCGCATCTCCTTGCGTTCCCGCTTCTCTTCTTTCCCTTCCCTCCACTCGCCCACGCGCGTCCGGCGCTCGTACTCCCGGTGTTCCCAGTGCTTCTTCAGCTGGCCGTACGGAACGCGATGCTCCCGGACGTAGACCGTCCGATATTCCCTCGGCAGCCGGACGATCTCCACCGGCACGTAGCGGGGACCGATGACCACCCACGGCCCGTTGTAGGAACTCGCGCGGAACCAACGGCCCGCGTGCCTCGTCCACCAGCGGCCCCGGTAGAAAAAGAGATCCGCCCTGGCCGCGGGAGCGAAATAGACCATCGTTCGAGGTACGACGATCAGCTCGGGCGACTCCTGGACCAGCACCGGCGGAGGGCCGACGTTGATGTTGACGTTCACCTCGGAAAACGCCGGGACCGGGGCGCAGGCGAGGAAAACCGCCGCGCAGGCTCCCGATACGAACCGTGCCATCTCACGACGTCCCTTCATCCGAACCTCCCTCGCGGCAGGAAGCCGCACCCGTTGCCATTGTAATCGACGGTAAAGAATCCCTCAAGACCGGGTACCCTCTATGGAGGCGGGCTATTCTTCCTCGAAGATGGACCCGCTGGGATTGTACGGGCGGTCCCGCTCGAAGGGATTGGGGATGTCGGACCACTCCTCCATCGGCGCGCTGGCATAGAACTCGAGGATGTAGCCGTCCGGGTCGGTGATGTAAAAACTGCGGGAAACCACATGGTCCACGGCGCCCAGGATCTGCGCCTTCCCCTTGAGCGACGCGTAGAATCCCCGAAGGGCGCCTTCGCTCGCCATCGCGAACGCCAGGTGGACCACCCCGAGATTGCCCGCGCCGGGCATCTGCGCGCGCGGGCCGGCCTCGTAGAGCGCAAGGTCGTGGTGCTGCTTCCCCAGGGAGAGGAAGCACATCCCCGTCCGCCGCCCGGCGACCCGGAAGCCGATTACTTCGGTGTAGAAGCGTTCCGACCGCGCGAGGTCGCGGACTTTGAGCACGGCATGTCCCCACCCGGTCGGACGGAGGATCTCGGGCAAATTCGTTCCCGACACTGCGCCTCCTGATTCAGAATGCGTTTTAGATTCCCGGATCCGCCCGGCGGATGCAAAGAACCTTGGAAACTTCACCGCCGGTTTTTGGTCTATAATTGTACCCCATGCGTATTACACTCCTGAAATCCGATGAGGGAAAGGCGCGTCGGCGATTCTCCCCCGGGATCCGCCTCAAGCTGATCGCGTTCCTGCTTCCGCTCGTTTTCCTTCTCGTCGTGTCGGTCGCCGTCGTCGTCACGGGAATCACGGATTTGGCGCTGCGCAAGGACCTGCTGCAGCGGGGTGCCGCCATCTCGCGCGTCGTTGCGCTCTCCGCGGGGTATTCCCTCCTCTCCGGCGACCCGCTGGCGATGGACAGCCTGGCTTCCGAGACGAAGAACAGCTCCTCCGACATCGAGTACGTGGCGATCCGGGACGCAAAAAACGTCGTCGTCGCGCACAGCCGGATGGAGGAACGAGGAAAGGAATATAAAATCCCCGACCGCGCGACGCCCCTGGAGACCTTTCCCGAGACCTATGCCGAGGAGGTATCCCGAGAGGGCCGCGACCTGATCGAGTTCACCACCCCCATCCTGTTCTCCGGAAAGCGCGTCGGGACGGTGTCGCTCGCCCTCTCCAGGGAGAGCCTGCTCTCCCCCCAGCGGAAAATCCGGCAGTCGATCGTCTTCGCCGCCTCCGTGATCCTTGTGATCGCACTCGCCGGCACCCTGATGCTGGCCTCCCTCATCACCACCCCCATCAAGAATCTTTCCTCGGGCGTCAACGAGCTGGCGGGGGGGGAGACGTTCCACCCGATCCCGGCGCGGGGGGGGGACGAGCTCGGCGAGCTGACCCGCAACTTCAACCGGATGGCGGAGACGATCCTCGCCCAGCAGAACCGGCTCAGCCGCTACGCGAAGGAGCTGGAAGAGGCTTACGTGGGCATGGTGCGGGTGATCGCCGCATCCATCGACGCCCGGGATCCGTATACCTACGGACATTCCAGAAGCGTGGCCCGCCTTTCCTGCGAGCTGGGCAGGCGGCTCGGCTTCTCCACGGAAGAAATCGAACACCTCGAAACGGCGTGCCTGCTGCATGACGTGGGGAAGATCCGCACGCCCGACGAAATCCTCCTCAAGGAGCACCCTCTCACGCACCCCGAGTTCGAGGAGATGCGTTCCCACGCCGTCGACGGGGCGGAAATCCTCAAGATGGCCCCCTCCCTCCATCGGTACGTGGAGATCGTCCGGGCGCACCATGAATGGTTCGACGGGAGCGGATACCCCGACGGTAAGCGGGACACGGAGATCCACACCCACGCGCAGATCATCGCGCTGGCCGACGCCTACGACGCCATGACCACCACGCGGCCCTACAGTGCGGCGCTTTCCCCCCGTGCTGCCGTGGAAGAGATCCTCCAGTTCCGGGGGACGCAGTTCTCCCCCACGCTGACCGACGTGTTCATCCGGATGGTCCAGGAGCTGCCGCATCTGGAGAACGAGGATTGGAAAGGGATGGCGCTTTGACGCGGCAGGGACGAGCCCTTCTTGCCGCGCTGACGATCCTGGCGATGGCGGGGTGCGGGGGGCTCAGACGCGAGGCACCCACGGCCCCTCCCCCCCCCGCATCGCGCCCGACGGTGCCTCCCGCAGTGCCCCCTGCAGTGCTCCCTGCGGCACCCCCTGCGGTGTCTCCTGCGGACCGGGCATATTCCACCGGTGTTGCCGCAATGGCCGAGGCGGACTACGAAAGGGCGCTGGAGATGTTCTCGGCGGCGTGGAAGGAAAACCCCGGCCACACGGGCGTGGCAAGGATTTCCCCGAGGCGCTCATCGGGCTGAAGAGCAGCGGGGACGAGGCGTTCCGACAGGGACGGCTGGAGGAGGCAGGCAGGCGCTGGTCGTCCGCACTTCGCTTCCTCTCCCACCCTGCGGACAAGGGGAAGCCGATCCCCTTCACGAAGGCGGATCTTAAGGCGGGCATCGACCAGATCTCCGAGAGCCTCATGGAGAGGGGGCTGGTCGAATACCGCAAGGGGAACCTCGGATCGGCCATCGCCTCGTGGCGCGCGATTCTTTCCTACGATCCCTCGCACGCGGAGGCCGCCCGGTCGGTCCAGACGGCCACCACCCAGCTGGAGAACCTGAAAAAAATCGGCGCGCCGAAGTAACCCCCCCTGCAGGTTCGAAGTGATGTGCGGACAGCGTTTCTCCATTGCCCGTCATCGCGAATTCCTTGAACTCTTTCAGCATGTCGCCTGCTTCGGATGCGCCCTTCCACGGGAGCGTCGGGCATTGGATGCTTATCCGGGAAGACGGGGCCCGTGGCGGTGCTTCCGGCTCTCGCTCAGGTAAAAGAGAATCGGCACCGTCATCCGGGAGAGGAAGAGCGAGGCCACTTCCCCCGCCATGAGCGAGATCGCCAGCCCCTGGAAGATCGGATCGAAGAGGATGACCGACGCGCCGACGATCACCGCCGCAGCCGTCAGCAGCATCGGCCGGAAACGCACCGCCCCCGCATCGATGACGGCCTGATCCAGCGGCATCCCCTGTGAAAGGCGAAGCTCCACGAAGTCGACGAGGATGATCGAGTTGCGCACGACGATCCCGGCGCCCGCGATGAAGCCGATCATCGAGGTCGCCGTGAAGAAGGCCCCCATGAAGCCATGGGCGGGCAGGATCCCCACCAGGGAGAAGGGGATGGCGGCCATGATGGCGACGGGGGTCCGGAAGGACTGGAACCACCCCACCACCAGGATGTAGATCAGCACGAGCACCGCCGCGAAGGCAAGCCCCAGGTCCCGGAAGACCTCGTAGGTGATGTGCCACTCCCCGTCCCACTTCATCGCGATCTTTTCCTCGGTGAACGGCTGCCGGGCCACGTAGCGCTCGAGCTGGTAGCCGCCGGGCAGCGTCAGATGGTCCAGCTCCTTGTTGATCGAAAGGATCGCGTAGACCGGGCTCTCCACCTTCCCCGCCACGTCGGCGGTCACGTACACCACGGGCATCAGGTTCTTGTGGTAGATGCTCTTCTCGGCCGTCTCCTCCTCGACCCGCACGAGCTCGCCCAAAGGCACCAGCTTCCCCTGCCGGCCCATCACCCGGATCCGCATCAAATCTTCAACCTTCGAGCGCTCGGCCGTTGGGAGCCTGAGCACGATCGGCACGTCTTCCTTCGCCAGGGGCGGATGGAGGAGCCCCGCCGTCTCGCCCTCAACCGCCAGGCGCAAGGTAGCCGCCACCTGTTCGGCGGAGACACCGTTCAGGGCGGCTTTCCCGTGGTCCACGTCGAACCGATATCGGGAACGGTCGTCCTCCACGTACCAGTCGACATCCACGACGCCGTCGGTCTTTTCGAGAATGGCCTTGACCTGACGCGCCACGTCGATCTGGCCTTTGTAGTCGGGGCCGTAGATCTCGGCCACCAGGGTCTGCAGGACCGGCGGGCCGGGGGGAACCTCGGCGACCTTGACCCGGGCACGGTACCGGACCGCCACGGCCTGGACCTTCGGCCGTACGCGCTTGGCGATGTCGTGGCTCTGGGAGTTGCGCTCTCCCTTCGGGACCAGGTTCACCTGGATGTCGGCCACGTTGGGCCCGCGCCGCAGGAAATAGTGCCGCACCAGCCCGTTGAAATTGTACGGAGAGGAGGTGCCCACGTACATCTGGTAGTTCACGACCTCCGGCACGGAGGCCAGGGCAATCCCGATTTCCCGGGTGGCGGCGGCGGTCTGCTCCAGGGTCGAGTCGTCCGGCATGTCGATCACCACCTGGAACTCGCTCTTGTTGTCGAAGGGGAGCATCTTCACCTTGACGAACCCGACGGCGACGAGAGACATCGAGCCCAGCAGGAGCAGGACGACCAGGAGCAGGAAGCCGTACCGCCAGACGGGTTTGTGGAGGAGCCGGCCCATGGCCTGCCGGTAAAGGTGCGTGGTCCAGCCCTCTCCGCCGTGTTCGGCGCCAGGGGGCTCCCGCCGCAGGAGCCGCACGCCCGCCCAGGGAGTGACGACGAAGGCCACGAGGAGGGAGAAGAGCATGGCGGCCGTCGCCCCCACCGGGATGGGGCGCATGTAGGGGCCCATGAGCCCCCGTACGAATGCCATGGGCAGAATGGCGGCGATCACCGCAAAGGTGGCCAGGATCGTTGGGTTTCCCACTTCGTCCACCGCCTCCACGGCGATGTCCGCCACCGACCGGCCGCGGTTCTCGGGAAGGCGGTAGTGGCGGACGATGTTCTCCACGACGACGATCGCGTCGTCCACGAGGATGCCGATGGAAAAGATGAGAGCGAAGAGGGTCACCCGGTTGAGCGTATAGCCGGCAAGGTAGAAGACAGCGAGGGTAAGCGCCAGGGTGACGGGGATGGCCGTGGCCACGATCCCCGATTCCCGGATGCCCAGGGTGATCCAGATGAGGATCGACACCGAGAGGATGGCGATCATCATGTGGAGGAGGAGCTCGTTCGACTTCTCCGCAGCCGTCTCCCCGTAGTTCCGGGTGACGGTCAGCCGAACGTCGCCCGGGATCATTCTCCCCTTGACCGCATCGACCTTTTCGATCACCCGGTCGGCAACCGCGATTGCATTGGTCCCTTTCCGCTTGGCCACCGAGAGGGTGATGGCCGGGGCGACGGTCGCGCCCTTCCCGCGGGCCGCAGGCCCCATGCCCGTGAAAACGTAGTCGACGGGCTCCTCCGGACCGTCCTGGATCCGCGCCACGTCCCGGAGATATACGGGCCGGGAGCCCGAGACCCCCACCACCACGCCGCCAACTTCCTCCGCGGTGCGCAGGAAGCCGCCGGTCTCCACCAGGAACTCCCGGTTCCCGGAGGGGAAGCTCCCCGCCTGGAGCTGGCGGTTGGCCTGCTCGAGCACCGGGACGAGAGCGGCCGGGGCGACGCCCGTGGCCGCCATCCGCGCCGGATCCAGGATCACCCGGACCTGGCGGCGCTGGCCGCCGATGATCCTCACCTCGGAAACGTCGGGGATCGACTTGACCTGGTCGTGGAGCCCTTCCGCGACGCGTCGCAGGGCGAAGGGGTCGTACCGGTCGCTATCGAGCGTGAGGGCGAGGATGGGAACGTCGTCGATGGAGCGCGGCTTGACCAGCGGGGGGCTCGCGCCCGGGGGGATGAGGTCGAAGTTGGCGAACATCTTCTGGTTCAGCCGGACGATGCTCTTTTCCTCGTCCTCGCCCACCTGGAACCGGACGATCGCCATGGACCGGCCCGGCGACGACGTGGAATAGATGTACTCGACTCCCGGGATCTCCCAGAGGAGCTTCTCCATCGGCTTGGTGACCCGCTCCTCCACCTCCTTTGCCGACGATCCGGGCATCTGCACGAACACGTCGATCATCGGGACGACGATCTGCGGCTCCTCCTCCCGGGGAAGGAGAAGCACCGCGCCCACGCCGAGGAGCATCGACGCCAAGACGATCAGGGGCGTCAGCCGGGAGTCGATGAAGGCGGACGCGATTCTGCCGGCCAGCCCGCGGCCCTTTTCCCTCACCTGCGAACCTCCACCCTCGCTCCGTCGACCAGCTTTTCCATCGGGAAGACGGCCACGCGGGAGCCGGGATCGATCCCGGAAAGGATTTCGATCCGGTCGCCTGTCTGCCGCCCTGTCTTGACCATCACCAGGCGCGCGACGTTGTCCGGGGTCACGACGAACACCCCGTCAAATCCCCCCGCGCGGGAGATCGCCTTCGGCGGCACCGCCAGGACGGTTTCCTTTCCCGCCGAAAAGCGGAGGCGCCCGAACATCCCCGTGCGCAAACCGGGGCCCGACACGTCGGCCTTCGCGATGAATGTCCGGCTCGCCGGGTCCACCGCCGGAACGATCTCCGACAGAACCGCCGGGAGCGGCTTGTCCGGGGCCGTATCCAGGACGACCTGGACCTTCGACCCCGCGGAGATCCGGGAAAGGTGCGTCTCCGGGACGGCGGCTTCGAGCCGGTAGCGGCGCGGGTCCTCGAGGGTCAGCAGCGGAATCCCGGGGACGGCCATCGATCCGGCGTCGGCCTTTTTCTCGGTCACCACGCCGGCGAACGGCGCCGTCACCTTCGTGTAGGAGAGCATCGCGTTCGCCGCGTCGGCCTGTCCCCTCGCCTGCGCGATCCTTCCAGTCGCCTGCGCGAGCTTTTCCAGGGCCCGTTCGTGGTCTTTCACGGCCACCGTTCTCTTCACCTCGATCTCTTCGAATTCCTGCTGCGTGACCACCCTTTCCTCGTGCAGCTTCCGGAACCGGGAGTACGTCTTCTCGGCGAGCGTCTTGCCCGCCTCGGCCTGCGCGATGGCTCGCTCGGCCTCCTCGCGCGCGGCGAGGGCCTCCGCCACCATCCCTTCGGCCGCCGCCGCCTGCGCCCGGATCGCGGCGTCGTCGATCGTGGCGAGGAGCGCACCCTTTTCCACCCTGCTCCCTTCCGAGACGGGGAAGGAGGTCACCCTCCCCATCACCTGGGGGGCCACGGCGGCGATGGTCCGCGCCCGGACCGTCCCGACGGCCTCGACGATCGTTTCCTGCGGGGAGAGGGAGACCGTCACCACCTCCACTCCCGTCACCAGCGGCCGCTGGACCTCCGCCGTCTCCGGCTTGGTTTTTTCCCGGCACCCGGCGAGCAGGCCTGCGCCTCCGGCCACCAGAAGGAGTCCTGCCGCGAGGCCCGCCACGCTGCGCATTCTTGTCTTCGTCCTCCCGATTCCCTTTCTCATTTCTCCTCCGATCCGCCGGGCAGGGCCCAGGTCAAGAGCGTACCCGAGGCGAACAGGAGTTCGGCGCGGGACTGCCGCAAGTCGTTCTCCGCCTTCACGAGATCCGCGCGGGCGGCGTTGAGGGCCGACTGGGCGTCCAGCAGGTCGACCATCCGGCCCAGCTGGTTCTCGTACCGCGCCTTGATGAGCCGCGTCCCTTCCTCCGCGGCGGCGGCGGCGGACCGAGCGATCTCCACGCGCTTCCCGGCCTCCTCGATGCCCAGATAGGCCCGGGTCACCTGGAACGCCGCAACGTCCCGCGCTCCCCGGTAATATGCCTTCGCCTTCCCGCTTTCCGCGTAAGATCTGGCCACCGCGGCTTCCCGGCGGAACCCGTCGAAAAGGTTCCACTTCAGCCCCATGCCGACCTTCCAGGCATGGTTATCGGGAGAAAAGACTCCTTCCTGACCGTCCATCTGCCAGGCGCCCATCACGCCCACCGTCGGGAGATAGTCGGACCGCTGCAAAGCCACATTCGCGGCGGCGTTCTCGACCCGAAGCGAAAATGCGCGGAGGTCGGCGCGGCCTGCGAGGGCGACAGCGATCCGGTCTTCCAGCGAGCCTTCGTCCGGAAGGGGAGGGAGGGCGGCGGCGGCGTCCACTTCGCTCCCGCTTTTCTCCCCCATCGCCAACGCCAGCCCCCGCTGCGCCAGGGCAAGCCGGTTCTCCGCCGTCACCCGGCTGCTCTCCGCCGAAGCGAGAAACACCTTCGCCCGCAGGACGTCGGAGGCAAGCCCCATCCCCGACCTCTCCACCGCTTCCGCAATCCGGTGATGCTCCTTCGCGTCCTCCTGCCCCTGGGCCGCGACCTGCATGAATTCCTTCGCCGTCAGCACGCCGAGATACGAGGAGAGGACCTGGTAGGCCACTTCTTCCTTCTTCCGCCGCAGTTCCAGCCCCTTCGCTCCGGCTTCGCGGCCGGCCATCCGGTGCCCCAGGTAGACTTTCGGGGCGAAGAGGGCCTGCTCCACGGTGAACGTGGTCATGTACTCGTTAATCGGAGAGGGCTTGTTGAAATTGTCGACGGAGGCGAAATCGGAAAGGAGCATCCTCTCCTGGTTGATCTTGAACGCGAACGCCTCGGAGGGAATGTTGGTGCGGACAAACCTCTCCTCAAAGGTGAGGCTCGGCAAGTAGTAGCCGCGTGCCGCCTCGGTGTCCTTCTTCGCCGCCGCCCATTCCTCCCCTGCCGCCGACAGGAACGGGTTGTTCGTCATCGCGCGGGAAACCGCCTCCGGGAAATCGACCCTTGCGCCGCCCCCAAGGACGGTGGCTGGCAGAAACAGCAGGAGGGCAAGGAATCCGACTGACGCCCTGCGGAAAACGGTTGCGCCCGAGGCGCGAAGAGGTCCGGTCATCGTCTTCTCCCCTCTGTTGCCGGGAGCATATCTCCCTGCTGCAACACTTCACGACGTTTTTTCCACCGTAAGGGCAAGGAGGATGCCACAAACCAATCCGGAAGCCGGACTAATTGAAATGTCTTTTATTCATCGAAGGTTAACTGCGGTAATCCGTGTGGACGACCTGGAATCGACAGCATCATGCAACAAAATAAGCAACAAGAGGAGAACATTGTGCAACGTTTTTACAAGCTGGTTCCATTGGCGTTGCACATGGGCATCGTCCTCTCCATTAAAAAGTTTAAGAACGTCCCTGGCTTTAGTAACTCTATTTGCCGCGGATGACGGCAAGGGTATACCGGTCGGTGTTCAGCACCTTCGCGGCCACCCGGTTCACCTCTTCCAGGGTCACGGCCTGGATCTTTTCCGGAGCACGGAACGTCTCCTCGTAGCCGATGCCGTAGAGCTCGTTGTACATCATTTTCCCGGCGTATGCGGAATTGCTCTGCAGTCCGATCTCGTAGGTGCCGATCATCCACTTCTTGGCGCGCTCGAACTCCTCCCCTGTCACCCCGTCCTTCCGGGCCGACTCGATCTCCTCCAGGGTATCCCCGATCGCGGCCTCCAGCTTGTCCGCGCTGGTCCCCATGTAGAACGCGAAAAACCCGGGGTCGACCTGCTCGGAGGAGAAGGAGGTCACGGAATACGCCAGCGACTTCCTGTCCCTCAAGTTGGTGAACAGCCGCCCCCCCATCCCCGCGAGCGCAGCCCCCAGCAGGTCCATGGCGTACCGGTCGGGGTCGGTAAACCTCGCGCCGGTGTACCCGATCACGAAGTGGGCCTGCTGCTTCTCCCGCTGCTCCTCGCCGAGGCGGATCTTCGACAGCTCCGGAACCGGCATCGGCCCGATGGGGACGAAATCCTTCCGCTGGGGAAAATCGCCGAAAGCTTTCCGGACGACGGACAGCGCCTCGTCGACACCGATATCCCCGGATACGGCGATCACCAGGTTCCGCGGATCCGCCCAGCGCCGGAAAAAGTTTTCCAGGTCCTCCCGGGTCATGGCGCGGACCGTCTCTTCCTTGCCGAGGGAATTGCGGGCATACGGGTGGCTCCCGTAATGGGTCGACAGGAAGAGGAGGAAGGCCGACTGCGACAGGCTGTCCTTTTGGAGCTTGAGCCGGCCCAGGACCTCCTGCCGCTTCTTCTCCAGCTCCTTCGGGGGAAACGTCGGACCTCGGAGCGACTCGGAGAACAGGCGGAACCCCTGCTCGATATCCTTCCGCAGGAACCTCGCCTGCAGGCCGAAGGAGTTCCTTCCGGAGAAGCCCGACAGGTCCGCGGCCATGTTTTCCACGGCCTCCGAAATTTCCTGCGCGGTCCGCTCTTTCGTCCCCTTCGTCATCATCTCGGCGGTCATGATGGAGATCCCGTTCTGCTCCGGGGTTTCGGCCCGCAGGCCCCCCAGAAACCCCGCTTCGACGGCCACCACCGGGACGGCGTGGTTCTCCCGCACGATCACCCGGATGCCGTTCTCCAGCACCTCTTTCCTGACGATGGCGCTCTCGCTTCCGGGCTTCGTCGCCGTCCTTGCCGTCGCCTCCTTCCAGGCCTCCCCGGCGAACTTCCGGACCTCCGCTTCCGTCAGGATCCCTCCGTCGCCGCGCGGCACCACGAAGGAAACACTGAGCCTCTCCGGCTTCAGGTACTTTTTCGCCACCCGGACGATGTCCTCGGCGGTCACCGCCCGGATCTTCTGAAGGTACTTCTGCTCGAACGCGGCGTCGCCCAGCGTCACCTCGAAGGAGCCGATGTGGCCCGCCAGCGATCCCTGGGACTCCAGGGAATAGACGAAGTGGCTCTCCGTCTGCGTCTTGGCGCGGGCCAGCTCATCCCCCTCCGGCGGCGATGCGGTCATCCCGAAGACCTGTACGAGGATCTCGCGAAGCGCCTCCGGGGCCTTATTCGTCGCCCCCGTGGCCCCCACCATCAACAGCCCCGGGTCCTTCGGGGTATAGGAACTGGAGCTCACGGAGTCGACCCATCCGCGCTTGTCCTTCACCTCGCGGTAGAGGCGGGAGGTCTGCCCCTCGCCGAGGATCGAGGAGAGCAGGTCCCAGGCGAAGACGTCCTCGTCCCGCATGGAAGGTCCGGGGAACCCGAGGTCCAGGTAGGCCCGCTTGGCGTCCTTCTCCTGGATCTTCACGCGGATCCCTTCCTGCGGCGGCTCGGCGGGGATGTCCATGGTCGGAGCGGCGTGGCCCTTCAAGGGAAGAAACGTCTTCTCGATCATCGGCCGGGCCTTCGAAGGGTCCACGTCGCCGGCGATCACCAGCACCATGTTTCCCGGGTAGTAAAACTTCGAGAAGTAGGAAACCAGGTCGTCCCGGGTGGTTTTTTTGATCGTGTCCGCGTACCCGATCACCGGGCGCCCGTACGGGTGGACGCGATACGCCTCGCGGAAGAGGGCCTTCCACACGACCCTGCCCGGATCGTCCTCGTTCATCCGGAGCTCCTCGAGGATCACTTCCCGCTCGCGCTCGAGCTCTTCCTTGTCGAACACCGAGTTGCCCAGGGTGTCGGCCAGGATGTCCAGCGCGTTCTCCAGGTATCTCCCGGAGATCGTGATGTGGTAGACGGTCTGGTCGAAGCTCGTGTAGGCGTTGATCTCGCCCCCCAGGGCCTCGACCTCCCGCGCGATCTGGCCAGGACCGCGCCTCCTGGTCCCCTTGAACGCCATGTGCTCGAGAATGTGGGACATCCCCGCACGGCTTTCCGGCTCGGTCGTGCTCCCCGCCTTGACCCACACCTGCACCGCCACCACCGGAGAGGAAGGGTTTTCACGGATCACCACCGTCATGCCGTTCTTCAGCTTCGTTTTTTCGATCAACCTGGCTCCCTCCGGCGCGGGAGTCGCTCCCGCCGCCACCGCTGCCAACAGGATCCCCGCGAAAAGAAACACCGGAATCGCTTTATGAGTCATCATCCTCTCCGAAGACGAAGAATGCTCGAACGCCGCTTCCTATAATAACAGGAAAGGGACGGAGGGCCGTCTAAGGTTGTCCGCCGCGAGATTTCCGGATACCCTATTTGCGAAGCCCGGCCCACGACAGGAGGCCCCCATGAAGCAAAAAAGGAAACCGCCACGAGTTCGGATCCGTCCCGTCCCGAAGGCGCGCAGGACAGGCAGAAAACCACGGGTCGACAAACCGGAGGAGTTCCAGCGGATCGACCTGACCGTTCTTGCAAAACAGGGCGACGCCGAGGCCTTCCTCGCCCTTGTCCGGTTCCATTCCACCTTTAACCCGATCCCGCTCAGCCGGGACCTGATCCTGGTCTCCGGACTGGACGAGGTCACCCGCCAGAGGCTCCTCGGCCGGATGCAGCGGAAAGAGGACAACCTCCTTCGACCCTTCCCCGGCGTGAACGTGATGTTCTGGGGGGAAGGCTGGGTACAGGAAGTGCTCAACGGGTTCCTCTGGAAGAAAAGGGGACGGAAGCCCGTCCCCGACGAGAAGTTCCTGCACCGGCTGTGGGACGCAACCCGCGAAGGGGCGATGCTGCAGCTCAAGATCTACAAGAAGGCGCACGTCACCCCGTCCTCCTGGGTGCGGGTGAAATACCCGCACTTCGCCAACCTCGGGTTGACGGACACCCAGATGCTCAAGGTCGCCCGCGCGGAAGGGTGCCGCTTCGAGGAGGAGGCCTTCCTCCGCGCGATCCGGAAGTTCGAGGGAAAAGGGTAACCGCGCCTTCCACAGGCCAGGGAAAGGACTCCTCTGCATGCCCTTCCTCGAGGCTCTGGGAAAAAGATGGGAAACCCTCAAGGGCGATGTCGAGATCGCCGACGTCGGATTCCTGTTCCTCCGGGTCGCCGCCCCCGCGGGAAATTATGCCTGGCTCCTTCTCTCGGGAATACCGGAGGGGGAGGCCGGGATCTTTCACTGGATCATCCGATATTTCATCGTCTATTCCCTGTTCCTTTATCTTCTCCTGTTCCTGCTGCCCGGAAGGAAGAAAACGATCTACGGCATTTCCCTGGGCTTCGATCTCTCCTACGTATACCTCCTGGCCGCCCATTCCGGCGGCTACGACAGCAGTTTCTTCATCGGATTCTACCTCCTGACGGCCCTGCATTCCTTCTACTACGGACTTCGTGGCGGGCTTCTCGTCGCGGGGGCAAGCGCAATCGTCTACTTCTTCAGCGGGACCTCGGTCTCTGCCCTGAACCGGATCGACTTCTTCCTGCGCGTCTCCTTCCTTTTCCTCATCGCCCTTCCCCTCGGGATCCTGTCCGCGAAGCTGCGCGTGGACAAAGCCCAGATCGAATCGCTCAACGCGGAACTCCTTCGCTCGATCGAGGAATTGAAACGGCTGCAGGACAAGCTGATCCGGGCGGAGAAACTTTCCGCCCTCGGTCGCCTCACCTCGGACGTAGCCCACGAGATCCGGAACCCGCTGACCGTGATCGGGGGCTTCGCCAGGCGCCTGGAGAAACGTCTCCCGGAGAACGAGAAGCAAAAGGAGTATGCCGGGATCATCGTCTCCGAGGTCGCCCGGCTGGAGCTGATCCTGAAGGACATCCTCGCCTTCTCGAGAGAGGCGAAGCATCACCAGAGCCACACGAACCTCAACGACATCCTTACCGAGACCGGCGAAGCCATCGCCGACTTGTGCAAGGAGAAGGGGGTCCGCTCTACGATCGAAGCGGCGCCGCATCTGCCGTCCTGCGTCGTGGACAGGGACCAGGTCCGGCAGGCCGTCAACAACCTCGTGCAGAACGCCGTCGAGGCGATGCCGGCGGGGGGAACCCTGACGCTGCGGACCCGATCGATGGAGGATAACGGCGTGCCCTACATCGTCATCGACGTCGCCGACACCGGCGTCGGGATCCCGAAGGAAAAGATGGTCCGGATCTTCGAACCGTTCTATTCCAGGAAGGAGATCGGGCAGGGGACGGGCCTCGGCCTCTCGATCTGCAAAAAGATCCTGGAGGAGCACAGAGGTGTTATCAAGGTCGATAGCACGCCCGGAGAAGGATCCGTCTTCAGCCTCTGCTTTCCCTACACGCCGGCGGAAGAGGCCTTCAAGATCCAGTGCTGGGAGTACATGAAGTGCGGCGTGGAGAAGTCCGCCGATGCCGGCAGGAGCTGCCCTGCGTACCCCAATTACGGGAGGATCTGCTGGTCGGTGGCGGGAACCTTCTCCGAAACGAGGGTGCAGGGGGTAATGGCGCAGAAACTCGGCGACTGCAGGAAATGCGAGTACTACATCCGGGTGGAAGTGACGAGAGACCTATAAACCGGAAGAGGGCTGCCGGCCGGGCTTCCACAGGCGGGCCAGCAGCGCCGTGAGGCAGATCGCAAGAACCAGCCGCGCCCCCAGCATGATCCATGCGCTCCCCCCGATCACCACGAAGATCAGGGTGTCCTCCACCACGGCGTGGCACGTCGCCAGGAACAGGCCCATCAGAAAAAGCTCGCGCGACGGGAGGCGCTTTTCCTGCGCGACGCGGATGATGATCCCCGCGCCGTAGGCGATCCCCAGGAAGACCCCTGTGAAAAGGGGAAGGGCGGCCTCCCGGGTCAACCCGATGCCCCGCATGAGAGGATCCACCGCCTCCCCGGTCCGCCGGAAAACGGGCAGGTAGCGCAAAAGCTCGAAGAGCGTCACCAGCGGAACGATGATGAGGACCAGTTTCCCGGCGAGTTTCAGGGCCCCCAGGAGGGCGACGGCCACCGCGTCCATCATCCCGAGGCCATCCGGTGGACGATGTGAAACGCGAGCCCCGACGCCGCCGAGAGGCAGAACCGGCAAAGGGTGAGGAATCCCCCGCGCGCGCCGGTGCTCTTCAAAACCCCGCCTTCCACCACCAGGTTGTGGGCGACCCCCATCATGAGGCCGCACTGGGTCACCTGGAAAGCGTCGAGGTGAAGCGGGACGAGAATGGCGATCGCGGCGTAGAGGTTGAGAAGGAACGCAGCGATGAAGGCGAATGCGGCCTCGCCGGGGAGGCCGAACAGCCCCATCACCGGCGCGAAGAAGCCGCCCAGGACCTCGATGACGGGGGTCCGCTTGAGAAGGTCCACCGCGACGTAAAGGGGGACGGTGATCTTGAGGATCTGGAGGGCGGTCCGCAGCCCGGCGTCGAAGCCGGTGCGGAGCCGGGCGCGGAGATCGGGAACCGTCCCCTCCGCGCCGCGCCCGGGTTCCTGTGCGCGATTCACTTGACCGCGATCAGCTCGACTTCGAAGAGGAGCGTGGCGTTCGGCCCGATTTCACGCCCCGCGCCGCGCTCGCCGTAGGCGAGGCTCGACGGGACGAAGAGCTGCCACTTGTCGCCTTCCTTCATCTTCTGCAGCGCCTCGGTCCATCCGGGGATCACGCCGTTGACGGGGAAGGTCACCGTCTGACCGCGCTTGTAGGAGCTGTCGAACTCGGTCCCGTCGATCAGGGTGCCGCGGTAGTGGGTCTCCACCGTGTCGGCAAGCGCAGGGGTCTTGCCTTTACCCGACCGGATCGCCTTGTATTGCAGGCCGGAAGGCAGCGTGACCACCCCCTCCTTCTTTCCGTTTTCGGCCAGGAACGCCTCTCCCTCCTTTTTGTTCTTTTCCGCCAGCTTTTGTATGGCCTCGGCCTGTTTCTCCATCAGATCCTTTTGAAGGGCGGTCATCGCGGCGTGGTACTCCTCTTCGCTCATCAGGGTCTTCTCACCGGAGAAGGCATCCCTCATCCCCTTCGAGACCAGGTCGGCGTCCACGTCGACCGCGTCCCTTTTGAGGTTTTTCCCGATACTCATCCCGATGCCGTAGCTGACCTTGTCCTTCTGGGTCTTCAGCACGACCGCCTCCTCCGCCCATGCCGTGCCTGCCAAGAGCGCGATCCCGAACGCCGCCACCCAGCGAAATCCCATGGAAGCTCCTTTCCTCCTGCCGGCTCGTCCCGTTTTACAGGGGGAATTTTATCACCCGGGGATGCGGCTGTCACCCGGCGGCGCGAGCGGACGCCGGCCCCGAAAAACACCTTGACACCTCCCTACGATAATGCGATGAAACAATTTCTCGATGAAGCCGGAAGTCGCCAGAATCCTCCAGGGAGCCGACACCGCCCGCTGGAAGGAAGTGGGCGTGGAATACGGAAACCGGGTCCTTTCGATCCGCGTCCCGGAGAACTCCACCGTTCTGGAGATGAAGGAGCATCCGGCGCTCCCGGATCCCAAGGCGGCGATCGAGGCCTCCCTTCGCCACCCCATCGGCACGCAGACCTTGCCGGACCTCCTGAAAGGGAAGGGGAAGCCCGCCGACCATCTGACGGTCTGCATCGCCACGTCCGACATTACCCGGCCCGTGCCCTACAAGGGAGAATCGGGAATCCTGCCCCCCCTCCTGGAGGCGTTGCACCGGGCCGGGGTCAATAGGGAGAACGTGACGCTCCTGGTGGGCACGGGGACGCACCGGCCGAGCACCGCGGAAGAAAAAGTCGCCATGTTCGGGGAGCCGGTCGCGGCGCAGTACCGGATCATCGACCACGACTGCGACGACGAATCGATGCTGGTCCACGTCGGAAAAACCCGCCGGGGCACCGAAATCCACCTCAACCGGTTCTTCTGCGAGGCGGACCTGAAGATCGCCACCGGGTTGGTGGAGAGCCACTTCATGGCCGGGGTCTCCGCGGGAAGGAAAGCGATCTGCCCCGCCCTGGTCAGCAGGAAGACCGTCGAGATCTTTCACGGGGCGGAATTCCTCGACTCGCCCCTTGCCACGAACCTGGTCCTGGACGGAAACCCCTGCCACGATGAGTCGCTGGAGATCGCCCGGACGTCGGGGGTCGATTTCATCGTCAACACGGTGCTGAACCGGCGCCTGGAGCTGATCGGCGTCCATTCCGGCGACCTGGTGGAGTCGCACGCAAGGGCCGTCGAGCTGGTCCGGGACGTCGTCGCCATTCCGGTCGACGAAGAGTTCGACATCGTGCTGACGCACGGGGGATACGTCGGCATCAACCACTACCAGAACGCCAAGGCCGCCGTGAATGCGCTGCCGATCGTCCGGAAAAACGGATTCATCCTCCTGGCCGCCTGCGAGCGAGACGAGGACCCCGTGGGGCCGTCCACCTACAAGACGCTGCTGCACCTGCTGAAGCTCCAGGGTCCCGAGGGCTACCTCTCCATGCTGCGGAGCCCTTCCTGGAAGTTCACCCGGGACCAGTGGGAGCCACAGATGTGGGCGAAGGTGATCCGGAAGATCGGCGAAGAAGGCATCCTCTACTGCTCGCCGATCCTCACGGAAAAGGAGCACGAGATCGTTCCGGGCGTCATGGGATGGGACTTCCTGACGGCTCGCAGCTACAAGGACGATGCCGAAAGAGCCCGGGAGATGGTCCAGAACGCTGTCCTCTTCGCAGTGAATCATCCGAAATGGGGAGGCGCCCTTCCCTCCTTCGCCTTCCTTGCGGAAGGCCCCTACGCCGTGCCGGTCCTCAAGTCCGCACCGGCTGCTACGTAACCCTCCAGACGAACGATGACCGGAACGGTCGCGGGGCGCCTCACCCGGATCTTCCACGCGGCACTTGCTGCCGTCGACCCGGCCCGGCTGGTGAAGGAGGCGCTGCGGGCCGGACCGGAAGGGCTGTCGTTCGCTTCCGGCGGGACCGTTGCCTCCGCGCCGTGGGCCGGCACGAGAAACATCTACCTGGTCGGCGGGGGGAAAGCCGGAAGGACGATGGGGGAAGCGGCCCTCGCGGTCATCGGGAAGAGGGTTGCGGCCGGCGCGCTGGCCTGCCCGGCGGGGAGCGGGGGAAGCGCGGGGGCGTTGCGGTTCATCGAGGCGGGGCACCCCCTGCCCGACAGCGGAAGCCTTTCGGCGGCGCGCGAAATCCTTTCCCTCCTTTCGCGGGCGGGAGAAGGAGACCTCGTGATCGCCCTGATCTCCGGCGGCGGCTCCGCCATGCTCTCTGCCCCCGTCGAAGGGGTTTCCCCCGAGGAAAAGGCGACCCTGTCGAAGCTCCTCCTGCGCGCGGGGGCCGACATCGCATCGTTCAATACGGTTCGCAAGCACCTCTCGCTGGTCAAGGGGGGCCGGGCGGCCCGGGCGGCGGTTCCCGCGCGGGTGTGGGCACTCCTCCTCTCCGACGTCCCCGGGGACGACCCTTCCGTCATCGCGTCGGGACCGTTCTCCCCCGACCCGACGACCTATGGGGATGCGCTGGAGATCCTGTCCCGCCCGGGGATCCTTCACGAGGTCCCCCGCAGCGTGCTCCGGCATCTCGAGGCGGCGGCGGCCGGAGAGGTGAGCGAGACCCCGAAGCCCGGCGATCCCGTATTCGCGTCGGTGAGCTGCGCCGTCGTGGGATCGAACCGCACGGCCCTCGAGGCGGCGGCGGCGGCGGCGAAAACCGAGGGGCTGAGTCCCATCCGCCTCCTGCCGGGATTTCTATCGGGCGAAGCCAGGGGATGCGCAAAGTCCTTCGTCGCGGAAATGCGACTTCTTTCGTCTTCCCTTGCGCCGGGCGGGACCGCCGTTCTCCTTGCCGGCGGGGAGACCACCGTCAACGTGAAGGGAACAGGAAAAGGAGGGCGCAGCCAGGAGTTCGCGCTGTCGGCGGCGCTCGAACTTTCCGGAACCGTGGGGCTGACGGTACTTTGCGGAGGGACCGACGGAGTCGACGGGCCCACCGACGCCGCAGGGGCGATCGCCGACGGATCCACTTGCGGCCGGGCGGAGGAGGAAGGCCTGTCCCCCCGTTCTTTCCTGGAAAACAACGACGCCTATTCCTTTTTCCGGGCAATCGGAGACCTCGTCGTCACCGGCCCCACGGGGACCAACGTCGCCGATGTCGCCATCGGGCTGGTTTCGAAGACGTAAGGCGGTTCTGCCGACACCGTCAGGAAGACTTCAGCGGAAAACGATTTTCCCGCCTGTCAGCGGACCCAGGCCGGAGAGGAAGCGGTCCTGGTTGCGGAACAGCACTGCCCGGAGGCCCCGGGAGGCGGCACGCTCCACGTGCCCGGAATTGTCATCCACGAACAGCGCTTCCCCGGGAGCCACGCCCAGGGCGCAGACCGTGTCGTCGAAGATCGTCGCGTCGCGCTTCCCCTTACCGAGACGGTAACTGTTGAACACCCGGTCGAACTCGAGGAAGAACCGATCGCGCGCGTCGAGCCGCTCCAGCCAGTCGGTCTGGTCGCTCAGGATCGCCGTGAGGAAGCCGTCGGCGCGCAGCGCCCGCACGGCCGCAAGCATCCGGGGGCGCAGGACGAAACGCCGCAGGATCTCTCCGGTGAGATCGGAATCCTCCCCCGCAATGCCGGTCTTTCGACGCAGAACGTCCCAATAGTCGGTTTCCGTCCCGCGCCCCGTGATATAGCCCGTCTCATAGATCACGTCCGAAGCCATCGTGAATAACTCCGCGGGATCCAGCCCGTGGCGGAGGGCAATCGCCTCGAGCCCCTCCCGGAACCCTTCGGCGGCCAGCACCCCGCCGAAATCGAAGATCACCGCCCGTATCGGCATTTCGGCCCGCGTCACTTGAGGGTCCGGAACAGGTTACTGTAATCGTCGGTCCACAGGCGCACGTCTTCCCTCGCCGCAAGGGGCTTCCCGGCATCCGTAAGGGAAGGCCCGTCGAACCATCGTCGATCCCCCGACACGAGGATCCAGGTCGACCCGTAGGTGCCGCTCCCTTCTTCGTCTTCCGTGTCCACCACCACGGCTCCCTTTCCCATCGATTCCGCCGCGCGCCATACGACAGGTTTCAAATCCAGGTACTTGTTCGACACGTGCACCGCCAGGATCCCGCTCTCCTTCAGATGCCGGAAATAGAGATCGAACGCCTCCCGGGTCAGGAGGTGGACGGGGATCGAGTCGCCGGAGAAGGCGTCCACAGCAAGGACGTCGAAATCCTGGGGCGGCTCCCCCTCCAGGGAAAGGCGGGCGTCGCCCAACACGATGTCGACCTTCGCCCCGGAATCCCGCAGGTAGCTGAACTCCGTGTCCGCCAACCGGACGACCAACGGGTTGATCTCGTAGAAGCGGTAGGTGTCCCCCGGCCTTCCGTACGCGGCGATCGTCCCCGCGCCAAGGCCGACGACGCCGACGCGCCGGGGAGTCCCCCGCCTGCGGTCGAGCAACGCGAACCCCACACCCGACTTCGTGCCATAGTAGGTGGTCGGCTGTCGCCGCCGCACGGGCGAGAGGAATTGCCTGCCGTGCGTGATGGTGCCGTGGACCAGCGTGCGCATCGCGTTGCCGCTGTCCGGGGAGCCCGAATCGCTCACCTTCAACCCCCCGTAGAAATTCCGGGCCAGCACCCGCGCGTCCCGGGTCGTCTCCCGGATCTGCCATGCCAGCAGGCCCGCAAGCCCCACCGTACAGATCGCGGCGAACAAAAGCCCCGCCGCCCACCGCCGGCGATTCGACGAATCCAGCGGCCGGAGCCGGGACAGGACGACCAGGGACAGGGCGGCGCAGGCGGCGATCCCCGCCGGTAGTTCGTAGATTCCACGGAAGCCGTACGGCGCAACAAGGCCGACGAAGACCCCGCCCACCGCTCCCCCCAGCGAAATCATCAGGTAATAGGAGGTGAGGTGGCGGGGAGGCGGCTTCATCCTGGCCAGCTCGCCATGGCACACCATGCAGCAGACGAAGAGCCCACCGGTAAAAAGGGGGATCAAAATCGAAAGCCTTTCGGTCTCATGCCCCTTGGAGAGCAGAAAGGACATCCCCCCGAGCGCCAAGGCAAGGAGCGGCAGGTACGCGCTTCGGCGGTACCGGCCCTCCCCGGAGAAGCACAGGATGAAGCTCAGCAGGTAAAGGGATAAAGGGAGCACCCACAGAAACGGGATCGCCGCGACGTTCTGCGTGAGATGGTTGGTGACGGCCAGCAGCATCGTCGACGCGCAGGCCGCAAGGGCCATCCAGAGGGCCCGCACCCCCCACCTCGGTTTCGCGTCCCCCTCCTCCGCGGCCACGCCCGGCCGCTCGGGTTCGTCCTTCCGGCTGCGCAGCGCCACCGCCGCGCACAGGAGGCCAAAGACCAGGAAACCCGCCGACCATCCCTGCGCCTGGCGCCGGACGGCAAAAAACGGCTCGATGAGCACGGGGTAGGAGAGAAGGGCAATCATCGAGCCGGCGTTCGAAAGCGCGAAAAGGCGGTAGGGCATCGCGCCCCGATAGGTCCGGACGTACCAGGCCTGCAGCAGAGGGCTGGTCGTCGAGAGCAGCAGGTAGGGCGGCCCGACGGTGGCCGAAAGGAGCGCCAGGATCCGCAGGGTCGGATCCTGGGAAGGAGCCGGTTTCCAGCCGCCGCCGGGGACGATCGGCAGCAGGAAGAGACAGATCGCCAGGAGGGAGATGTGCAGAAGCACCTGACCCTTCGGCTTCAGGAACCGGATCGATGCGTCCGCGTAGAAGTAGCCGAGAAGGAGAACCACCTGGAAGAACAGCATGCACGTGGTCCAGACCGCCGCCGATCCGCCGAACCACGGCAGGATCATCTTCGCGATGAGCAGTTGCACCTGGAACAGCAGGAACGCGCTGAGGAAGATCGTGGCGGCGTACACGGACGGGCCGCGGACCTACTTCCTCTTCATCCCCGGCGGGATCTTTCCGAACAGCTGCCCCGTACGCAGGACCGGCCTGCCGTCGAGGTAGAGCTCCCCCTCCCGCCGCAGGTCCTTGATCATGTCCCAGTGGACCGCGGAGTCGTTCCTTCCCCCGGACTCCGGGTAGGAGCGCCCGATGGCCAGGTGGATCGTCCCTCCCATCTTCTCGTCGAGGAGGATGTCCCGCGTGAAGGAAGTCACCCCGGCGTTGGCGCCGATGCCGAACTCGCCCAGGACGCGGGCTCCCGGGTCGGCGGCCAGCATCTCCTTGAGGATCGACTCGTTCTTGTCGGCGGAGGCCCCGACGACTTTTCCTTTCCGGAAGGTCAGCCGGATGCCGGAAACCTCGCGGCCGCCGTAGATCGCCGGGAACTCGTAGGAGATCGTCCCTTCCGTGGAGCTCTCCACCGGCGCCGTGAAAATCTCCCCGTCCGGCATGTTGCAGTCGCCCGCGCAGGGGATCGCCGTGCGGCCCTTGATGGAAAAGGAGAGATCGGTGTCCTTCCCCACGATCCGCACCCGCGCGCTCTTTTCCAGGATCCTCTTCGCGCGGAGGAACATTTTTCCCATCGCAGCCCAGTCCTGGTCCACGGCCCGGTAGTACAGCTTCTCGTACTCCGGGAGGGACCGGTCCGTTTCCTGTGCAAGCGCTTCGGTCGGGAAGTTGGTCAGCACCCAGCGGACCCGGCGCAGGACGATCTCGGAGATCGGCTTGGTCGCCTTCCGCCTGTCGGCCAGTTTCTTCGGGGGGATGTGGCTCAAGGCCCGGGTGTTGCCCGGGGCGAGGATGACGATATCGGCGTCGATCCTCTTCGCTTCGTACCGCTTCGTCGGCGGCAGGTGGGCGATCTGCGCCTCTGCGGCCTCCTCGAAGAAGATCCGCTGGGCATCCTCGAACCCCACGGACAGCAGCGGGTGCGCACCCGCGCGCAGCACCTCGCGGAAGACCTCCAGCGACAGGGGACGGGCCAGATCGCTGCACGAGATCCGGACGATCTCCCCCTTCTTCGCCTTCACCGAGTGGTGGACCAGGATGCCGGCGAGCCGCCGGACCTGCGCCTCAGAGCCCATAAATCTCCTTGTCCGCCGGGTATTCCACCGTGAACGACAGCCCCAGCTTCCTTTTTTCTCCCGGCGCGAGCGGAAGCTCCCACCGGACCTCGCCGCCCTCGCCGACCTTGCCGCCGCCGGCGACTTCGACGTCCTTCACCACGATGTCCTTGTGGCGGGGAAGAGGGACACGGTCGAGCACCGTGAGCGGGACGGTTTCCTTCCGGTAATTGGCCACCTCGATCTCGAACCGGAACCGGAGCCGTTTCATCTTGGAGAAGACCCCGCCCTCCTCCCGCTTCCTCTCGATTTCCCTGCGCCGCACCTGGACGGCGTCATCCTTCCCGAAGTCGATCGTGAACTCCGCGCCTTCCGGGATGTCCTGCAGGCGGCCCTTCCCCGCGTACGCATCCTCTACAAAGAGCCCCGCGGAGGAGGAGAGGACCGGCAGCCCGCTCTCGTTTCTCCCTTCGGCGGAAAGAAATCCCCCTTCGGCGATCCACGGGATCGAGCGCCATGCAACTTTCGCCTTCTGTTCGTGGCGGGCCAGCGCAAAGGTCTTTTTCTCCCCGCTGCCGGGGAGTGCGTGCATTCCTTCAAGGGTCACGTCGAAGGATGCGAACCGGCGTTCGGGAGCGGACGGGGCTTCCTCCTTCGCTTCCGATTCCAGCGCTGCCGGGGAACCCGCCCTCAGCGCATCCTGCGCCTGCATTTTCATCATCGGCCGCGCGATGGGGGGCGCGGGAAAATCGATGTTCCAGGGGGGGAGGGGAAGCGGCGGAAGCTGGGCCGTCCGTCCGGGTCTTCCGGTGGAGAAGGTGAATGCCGCCTCCTTCCAGTCCTCGCCCGTGCGCTGCCACGCCTCGCCCAGCAGCTCGAAGGAGAGATTTCCCGTCCCGGGGAGAAGCCGCACGTTGTACCGCGGGATGAACCCCGCCGCAGGGACCAGGTAACTCACGGCGATGCGGCCCGCAGCGGGGCGGGCAAGCTCGATCCGGATCGCTTTCTCCTGCGTGGGCCGGGCGGGGCGGATCTTGTCCAACTCCTGCCGGACCGCTGCGATCTTCCTGTCATAGTCCCGGACGGCGCGCTCCCTCTCCAGGATCCTCTCGTCGATGGCCTGGGCCCGGGAGCGGAAAAGCGAAAGCGAGGCCTCGATCTCGGCGGTCGTCAGACGGGGCTGACGAACGCTCTTCCGCGCGTCGGCCTCCTCCCCGGGCGAGAAAACCGACCGGACGCCGCTCTCCAGAAGCTCCTTCTCCTTCCTGTCGTCACGGATGGCCTCTTCCGCGCCGCGCTTGCCTTCGGAGAGCTCCTCGAACTTCCGCTCCAACTCCTTGACCCGCCCGCTCGCGGCTTCCGTCCGGAAGATGTCTTCCGAGGAGACCCCGGCGATCCTCGCGGCGCCGCTCAGCACCTTCACGGAGATCGACTCCGGAAAGAGGGTGGAGGAAAGGCCCGGAAGAACTACCGTCCCCGTCGGCGCGTCCACGTCGACCAGGCGGGTCACTTCCGCCAGATCCGGATAGAGAACCACTTTCCCCACGCGGGAGGTGATCTCGGCCGCACACAGCGGAGTCCATGGAAAGGTTGCCGACAGGAAGAGAACCAGACTTGCCGGGAAAAGAAACCGTCGCATCGCGCACCTCGCCTGCGGCAGGAATCGACGCATCCTGGCCGCGAAAGGATGGACCGCCGAAACCGGAAGAAAGTTCCCGGCGCGTAAAAGACGTGCGGCCGTACGCGGGATTATTCCCCCCGCTTGACCTCCTCGATGGCGGCCATCTTCTTCCTGGCTTGCTCGACCTTCCTCCGGGCGCGGGCCAGGACCTCGCCGTCGACCGACTCCCGGTTGAAGGCGTAGCACGTGTCGACCAGGACGGGAGACTGGAGACCGAGCTGGCGGTTCTCCTCCAGGTCCAGCGCGAGGACCCCTTCCCACTTCTGCCCGTGGATGCTGTACGACCCCACGAAGATCGACCGGAAGGTGGACTCGATCATCTCGTAGACGTGGGTGCAGCCCAGGTTCCGGGGGATGCGCTCCTTGACCTTCTTCAGCCCCCCGCGCTCGAGGACCCCGATCCCCTTCAAGGAGGAAAGCATCTCGAGGGGTTTCTTCTCGCAGCACGGATAGGGGATCCGTTCCATCTCCCCCCCGACCTCCTCGATGTGGAATTTGTCGTCCAGGAGGATGGCCAGGTTCATGTCGTGGTAGTCGTCGTGCATCCGGGACAGGGCGAGCATCTTTCCGTCATCCAGTTTGTACATCTCGCACTTCACGATCCGCCCGAAGACCTGCTTGTGGTGCTTGGCCAGTGCCGTGATCGCCTCGTAGTCCATTCCCCTGCTCCTCTTCCCTATTCCTTTTTCCGGCGGGGACCGGCGAGCCCGCGCAGCGTCGCCAGGTTCCGGATGTCCATTTCGTCATCATCGTCCCCGTCCTTGGGGGTCTCCAGCACCATCGGCAGCTCGCGGAACGCGCGGTGGGTCAGGATCCTCCGGAAGGCGTCCAGGCCGATCTTCCCCTCGCCGATGTGGAAATGCCGGTCGACGCGGCTTCCGAAATCGGTCCGGGAGTCGTTCAGGTGCCACATCCGCACCAGCGGCAGGACGGCGCGCCGTTCCATTTCCGCGAGCAGGTTCCCCCATCCGTCCACGCTCGCAATATCATATCCCGCCTCGAACAGATGCGCGCTGTCCAGGCAGACGGCCACGTCCGGCGGGGCCCCGGCGGCGTCCAGCAGCCTCCGGATCTGCTCCATCGTGCGCCCGATGGAATTCCCCTGCCCGGCCGTGTTCTCCAGCAGAAGGGTCACCCCCTTGGGGAACCGGCCGAACGTCCGGAGCGCCGAAGCGATCCGCGCGATCCCGGCTTCTTCCGGGTCCTCTCCGCTCGATCCCGGGTGCAGCACCAGGTACGGAACCGACAGCATCGCGGCGCGGGAAGCCTCGTCCTCGAGCGCGTACAGGGAGCGCGTCCGGACCGCCTCCTTCGCGGAGCCCAGGTTGATGAGGTACGCGCAGTGGATGGCCACCGTGCGGACGCCCGTGCGGGCAGTCTCGTCCCGGAACCCCCGGACGTCGTCCTCCTCCAGCGCCTTCCCCATCCACCGGGTCTGCTGCTTGGAAAAAATCTGGATGACGTCGGCGCCGATCGTTTTCCCCCGCCCGGGGGCGGTGGCGACCCCTCCGGCCACCGAGACGTGCGCGCCGAGGGGAGGAAGCCTGCGTCCGGGATTCACCTCTATCTTCGTTCGAACCGGTGGCATTGCCGGCAGTTCTTCTTGCGGAGCGGGTGTTCCTTGGTCATCGGAAACACCTTTCCGTCGTCATGGCAGGAGAAGCACTCCGCGTCGGTAGCGGCTTTCAGGTGAGGCTCCGCACGGGTCAAGTAGCGGGGACGCCCGGTGAGGTAGAGAACCATGAGCAACCCGATGACCACCACCACCATGATGAGGAAATGGACGTCCTTCGTCTTCATCCTCTTTGCTACCTCGGAGTCTTGGTTTTCCGCACGCGCAGGACACACTCGTCCTTTCCTTCGCCCCGGGTCCCCTCGAATCGAAGCGAAAACCCGAGAGCCCCTTCCCACGTCCCGAAATCGACCGAATGGGCGATCCGGCACAGGAGCGACACTTCCTCCTGCGGAAACCCCATTTCCTTCCACTGGTCGACCAGCGGGCAGCGGGACATCGCGATCACCGCCTCTTCCCCGTTCGCGGAGACGATCCGGGGAGCAAACTGGTGTTGCTTCACGGGATCGGGGCTGGCGAACTCCCTCGCCGCCTGCACCAGGTCACCGGTGCGCGCCGCAAGCGAATACCCCTTCATGGATTTTTCCTTTCCGTGAGCGTAAATCGCCTCGCACAGAATGGCGACTGCCTCTTCCTCGCCCAATCTTCCCTTAAGAACGCGAAGGAGGTGAGCATAGACGGCTGCGCGCTGGCGTGTGGCCTGTGCGACCTTTTCGCCCGTATCCGGCATTCCGCTCCCTTCTCTCAACGAGATAAAAGTTGATTGTAGGGCCGGATCCGTTATTTTTTCATCAACTTTTTCTGTTCTACTGTTCCGCAAGTCACTATAATGAGGCAAATTCATGTCGAAACGGCGGAGGTGAGATGAAGCCCGTTTCCGTGTACCGCGTAGATTATGTGAGAAAGACGAAGGTACAGATCGGAACGGTATTGGAACGACGCACAAAAGACCGGGGAGACAACCTGGGCGGCCTCCTCTATCTTGCAAGGAAAATGTTTTCGGCTTCGCCGCAGGAAGCCTTTTTAACCGCCCTCGACGGTCAGGAAGCAAGAATGGCGCAAGGGGTGGAAGGACGGGCCCTCCCACCCCGGTAGTCGTTTTTCCCCCGCCGGTTACCGGGAAGCTGCCGCTTTCCCGTTTCCCTCCCCCTTTTTTTCCGGCAGAGCGGCGATTTTCACATACTCGTTCCGGATGTACTGCTTGAAGTTCCGCACCGCGAGTTTTCCCGTAGGGTCGTCCGCGGGCTTCCCTTCCTCCGAGGGGCGCAGCAGCTCGTAGTAGCGGACGCCGCCCGCAGTGGCGTACGACCGGGAAGGGACGAGGACCGTCGGCTCCTCCCCCTTCCGCGAACGCCAGACCGAGCATCCGACCAGCTTGAGTCCGGATAACAAACCTTCCTCGAAATGGATTTCCACATCCGCCAGCCTGGATTCCGGCGTCCCGCCGTGGTTCAGCACGTAATGCACTCTCATGGCACGACCTCCCGAGGAGTATTTGCCGCGGGAGAGGGCAATCCCCGTGCCGGCGCCGGTACGCGCCATCAACGGAAGGCGCTGCGCCTTCCGTTTGGAGCGCATGTCGCAGGAGGATCCGGCGGAGCCAGTCCCGGGTGCGCGGCCGCGCTAGACCATCATGTTGTAGGGATCGACGTCGGCCTCCATGCGGACGCTGTACTTGCGGACGACGTCGCGCAGGGAGCGCATCAGCGAAGGGAAGAAATCTCCCACGGGGAACCGCACGGGCATCTTGAGGAGAACCTGGTAATGGTGCTTCCGCTTCACGAGGGAAATGGGCGAGGGCGCGGGGCCCAGCAGTTGGATCCCCGCGGCGGATACCGGTCCCGCCAGCGCCTCCGCCACCTCCGCCGCCGCCTCGCGGACCTTCCCGGCCGAAGGTCCCCACAGGCGCAGGAGGAGCATCCGCCCGAAAGGCGGGTAGCCGAGGGCCTCCCGCGCCGCCAGCTCCTCCGCCATGAAACCGGCGAAATCGTGCCTCGCCGCCATGCGGATGCAGACGTGATCCGGGGACAGGGTCTGGACGATCACCTTGCCCGCACGATCTCCCCTCCCCGCGCGCCCCGCCACCTGCGTCAAGATCTGGAACGTCCGCTCCGCCGACCGGAAATCGGGAAAGGAGAGGGACAGGTCGGCCAGCAGCACTCCCACGAGCGTCACCTCGGGGAAATCGTGCCCCTTGGCGATCATCTGGGTCCCCACGAGGATGTCCACGTCCCCCGCGTGCATCCGGGAGAGAATCTCTCCATAGGCTCCCTTCCGCCGACTGACGTCGGAGTCGAGGCGCGCGACCCGGGCGTCCTTCCACCGCTTTGCGGCCCATGCAAGCAGGCGCTCCGTGCCGATCCCCACCTGGGCGATCCTGTGCCCGCCGCACGCGGCGCACTTCTCGGGGGGCGCAGTGCGCGCGTTGCAATAGTGGCACAACAGCGCGCCGTGCTGCTGGTGGAAGGTCAACGAGACCCTGCAGTTCCGGCAGCGAGCGGTCTCCCCGCAGTCCAGGCAGGTGATGGCGGGTGCGTATCCCCTCCGGTTCAGGAAGAGCATCGCCTTCTCCCCGCGGGAGAGGGTCTCTTCGATCGCCGCTTCCAGCTCGGGGGAGAAGTAGCGGTCGGCTCCCCGCATGCCCGCACGATCCTTGAGGTCCACGACCAGGATTTCCGGGAGCTCCCTTCCGCCGATCCGCTCCGGCAGGGAGAGGAGCACGGCCTCCCCCGTTCGCGTCCTGTGGACGGATTCCGCGGAGGGCGTCGCGGAGCCCAGCAGGACGACGGCGTCCTCCATTTTCCCGCGCAGCAGGGCGAGGTCGCGCGCCTGGTAGCGGATCCCGTCTTCCTGCTTATAGGCGGAATCGTGCTCCTCGTCGACGATGAACAGCCCCGGCACGGGGAAGGGAGAGAAGACGGCGGAGCGCGCCCCGACGGAAAGGAAGACCTCGCCGGCGCGGACCCGTTTCCACTGGGCCGCACGCTCGGCGGGAGAAAGACCGCTGTGCAGGACGGCCACCCCCTCCCCGAACCGGGACTTCACACGCCCGAGCAGTTGCGGAGTGAGGGCGATCTCGGGGACGAGAAACACCGCTTGTCTCCCCGTGAGGCGGACCTGCTCGATGGCCCGCAGGTAGACCTCCGTCTTTCCGGACCCCGTGATCCCGTGGAGCACGAACGCGGCGAACTTCCCCGAGGCAAGGGCCACGCCGACCTTCGCCAGGGCCGCCTCCTGCTGATGCGTGGGCACGATCTCCCCCGACGTGTCGGGAAGATGGGCAGCGGAAAGCCCGACAGGTTTCTCCCGCGTCGAGGACAAGAGCATTCCCTTCGCCGCAAGTCTCCGGGCGGCGTCCGCCCCGCCGGGGACTCGCGCCGAAATCTCCGAGGCGGAGATCTCCCCCGCCTCGAGGACCGCCGCGACCACTTGCCGCTGCTTGGGCGTCATCGGCAATTCGTCGGCGCCGGGCGCCGGATGGAAAAATGTTTCGGTCCGGGGAACCGACGGAGCCTCTCTCCGGGGAAGCCCGCGGGGGAGGGCCGCGCGCAGCATCTCGCCGATGGGCGAAAGGCACTCGCGCGCCGCCGCGGAGAGGAATGCGAGGTGGCGGGGAGTGACGTACGGTTCCTCGTCGAGAAAGGCAAGGACCGGTTTTGCCTCCCGGCCTTCGAGCGCGGACCCGTCCACCTCCGCGACGATCAGGCCGGTGACCCGCCGCGGCCCGAACGGGACGAGGACGCGAACGCCGATCTTCGCGCGCCCTTCCTCCCCCTGCGGAACCCGGTAGGTGAACGTATGGTCGATCGGAAGCGGCACGGCCACTTCCACATACAGCGGCGTTGTCGGCGGCGTGGACATCTTGATGTCATCTTACCCCGGCTTGGCACGCCAGGCGATGCGGGAAGGTGGGGTCAAGCCGACAAGAAAAATAGGTGGTGGAGGAGAAGGGATTTGAACCCTCGACCCCCACGTTGCGAACGTGGTGCTCTCCCAGCTGAGCTACTCCCCCACCTCGGGTTTCCTATTTTCCCCAATTCGGCTCGCGGTGTCAAACAGGATGCCGGCCCCGCAGCAGCGAAGCAGGGAACGCGTGGCGCAGTTCAAGCGACAACGGCTGCGCTGCATCGAACGAAGGGGCACCTGGTCACCGGCGCAGCCGCCGCAGGAGGGGGGCGCAGCGAGGTAAAGCGCAGACATGCGGATCCATCGCATGTCGAGCCACGAGCGGAGTCCCCCTCCGAGGCGGCGAAGCCGGTACCGGGTGCAAGGCGCCGCACAGCAGGCGATCCCGTTTCGGTCCCGCGCGGGAGGGCTTTTTCCGGGGTATAGAGAAACGGACCGCGGCGGATAGCGATGAGCGGCATTCGGACAAATTTCTTCGACGAATCGCTATTTTTCTGTTGACAGAGTTTTTCCATGTTCATAAAATTTGGATAGATTATTAAACGGGGGGTTTAAAAAACCGTATTGATCGACATCGGGGCAAGGATCAAGCACCTGCGGCAGATCAACGGACTTGCCCAGGCCGACCTCGCGGAGCGTGCCGGCCTCACCAAGGGTGCCATCTCCCAGATCGAACGGAACCACACGTCCCCCTCGGTTACCAACCTCCTCGAAATTCTCTCCGCCCTGAACGAAACCCCGTCCTCCTTCTTCGCCGACGACGAGGAGGAGAAGGTGCTCTTCCGGAAATCGGAAGCGCTTCCCTCCGACGTGACGGGATACCAGTCCTTCGAGACTTCGATCCCCAAGAGCCGCTACCGCTCCATGGTCGCCTATCGGGCGCTGATCAAGCCGGGCAAGGAGACACCGCTCGAACCGGCGCAGGAAGGGGAGAACTACGTGTTCGTCCTCTCCGGCCGGCTGGGCCTGCGGCTGGGGAGCGCCACCTACGTGGCACGAAAAGGGGAGAGCCTCTATTTCTACCCCGAGAAGGAGTTCGCCTTTTCGAACAAGGGAAAGGCCCCCGTCGAATTTCTCTGGGTAAAGACGAGCGGCCGATAAGGCGATAAGAAAACGGGAGGAACCGGGCAACCCAACCCTGGTCGGCGAAGAGCGCACGAGGAGGACATGGACCCAAACCTTGGTGACGATTCCGTTCCGCCGCGTAACGGCCCGGGCAGCCAGAATCCCGTAGGCCTGCCGTGGCCGCAGGTGACCCGGGAGCAATGGAACGACTACCGCTGGCAGCTTTCCCACCGCATCACCTCCATCCGGGAACTGGCCGGACTTCGCTACTTCTCTCCGGAAGAAGCCGCCATCCTCGACCGCGTGAACGACATCTATCACCTCGGCATCACTCCCTACTACCTGTCGCTCATCCGGTTCGACGACCCCGCGGACCCCATCGCCCTCCAGGCGATCCCGGGCACCGAGGAGTATTTCGGGATGGGCGTCGGCGAGGACGATCCGCTCGACGAGGAGAAGGACAGCCCAGTCCCGGGCCTCACGCACCGCTACCCCGACCGCTGCCTGATGGTGGTGACCAACTTCTGCTCGATGTACTGCCGGCACTGTACGCGGAAGCGGATCTGGGCGCTGGGCGAAGGGGCGAAGACGGAGTTCGAGCTCACCAAGATGTTCTCCTACATCAAGCGGCACGAGGAGATCCGGGACGTCATCGTCTCCGGCGGCGACCCCCTCACGCTTCCCACCGATCGCATCGAGTTCATCCTGAAGAACCTGCGGAAGATCCCGCACGTGGAAATCATCCGGATCGGCACGCGCGTGCCGGTGGTCCTCCCGATGCGGATCGACGACGAGCTGTGCGCTTTGCTTTCGAAGTACGGCCCGATCTGGCTCAACACCCAGTTCAACCATCCGCGCGAGGTCACCGAGGAGGCGCGCAAGGCGTGCGACCGGCTGCTCCGAGCCGGCGTCCCCGTGAGCAACCAGACGGTCCTCCTCAAGGGGATCAACGACCACCCGGAGATCATCCGCCGTCTCAACACGCAGCTCGTCAAGGCGAAGGTGCGGCCCTACTACCTCTTCCAGTGCGACCAGGTGCGGGGGCTGGAACACTTCCGGACGCGGCTGTCGAAGGGCGTCGAGATCATGGAGGCGCTGCGGGGGCACACCACCGGCCTGGCCATCCCCACCTTCGTGGTGGACGTCCCCGGGGGCGGGGGGAAGATCCCGCTCATGCCGAATTACATCCTCTCGATGGGCGAGCAGCGGACGATCCTGCGCAATTACGAGGGAATCATCGTCAGCTACGAGGAGCCGCGTGACGGCGGGCGGCCTTCCGCCCAGCCGGAGACGGAGGGGATTCCTCCCCGCCTGGACGTGTACCGCCTGCTGACCGGAGAAATCAAGACGCTCATCCCCGCGGGCAACGAGCGTATGGCCCGGAGAAGGAGACGGTGCGAGTCGGGCTCTCCTACAACGTAAGGCCCGCAAACCCTCCCGCCCACCTCCCTGAAGACGCCTTCGAGGAGTACGACTCGGAGGCGACCGTGGGACACCTCTGCAACGCGCTCTCCGCCCTCGGCCACGAAGTCGCCCGGCTGGGAGCGGGACCCGGCATCATCGACGCGCTGCGGCGAAGCCGGCCCGACATCGTCTTCAACATCGCCGAAGGGGAAGGGGGACGGTGCCGGGAAGCGCACGTCCCCGCCCTCCTGGAGATGCTCGGCATCCCCTACGTCGGCTCGGACCCGCTGACGCTCTGCGTCACGCTCGACAAGCCGGTCGCCAAGCGGCTGGTCGCCGCCGAAGGGTACCCCACGCCGAAGTTCCGTTCCTTCCGCTCGGCCGATGCGTTCACCGGCGCTGGTCTTGCCTTCCCCGTCATCGTAAAGCCGGCCTTCGAGGGGTCGAGCAAGGGGGTGAGACTCTCCTCCCGGGCCGCCTCGCCGGAACAGGCGCGGGAGATGGTGCGGTTCGTCACCGGGACGTACCTCCAGGACGCCATCGTCGAGGAGTTCATCGCCGGCCCCGAGGTCACCGTGGGGATCCTGGGGAACGAGAGTCCGCGCGTGGTCGGCGTCATGGAGATCGCGCCAAAAAATGTGCCGAACGAGGAGTTCGTGTATTCCCTCGAGGTCAAGCGCGACTGGGAGAACCAGGTCGAATACCGGTGTCCGCCGCAGTTCGCGCCCGGGGTCGTCGCCGGGATCGAGCGGTGCGCCTTGGGGATCTACCGCCTGCTGGGATGCAGGGACTTCTCCCGGATCGACTTCCGGATCGACGCGAAGGGGGTCCCGCAGTTCATCGAGTGCAACCCCCTCCCTGGCCTTTCTCCGGGGTACGGCGACCTCCCGATCATGGCCGACCGGATGGGGATGCCCTACCTCTCCCTCATCTCGGAGATTCTCTCACACGCTCTCTCCCGCCAGGGGATCCCGCCGTGATGCCGCAGGAGCTCGCCGGGAAAAACGTGGCGGTGCTCTACACCTCCGTGGAGGAATCCCTCGCGGGGGTGACGGATGCGAAGATGCGGGAGACGATGGACCTCGCCGTCAGCGCCCGCTCGGTCACGGACGGGCTCAACGAGTCGGGGGTGGCGGCGCGGATCGTCCCCTTCGGGAAGGACATCGTCGCGCTCGCCGAATCCTTCCGCTCCTTCGGCGCGGACGCCGTCTTCAACTTGAGCGAGTGCCCGCTGAACTCCGCGCAAAAGGAGCCCCACGCGGCCGCCTTCCTCGAGCTGCTCCGGCTCCCCTACACGGGCAACGGGCCGATGCCGCTGGCGGTGTGCAACGACAAGGCGCTCACCAAGCGGGTCCTCGCCTCCCACGGCATCTCCACGCCGGGATTCCGCCTCTACTCCGACGTCCCGCGGGAGCGCTCCGGCCTTGCCTTCCCCGTCATCGTGAAGCCGTCCAGGGAGGACGGGTCGGCGGGAATCACGGAAGACAGCATCGTCGAGGACGAGGCGGGGCTTCAAGGAAGGGTGGCGCACGTCATCGGGAGGTACGGACAGGAGGCGCTCGCCGAGGAGTTCGTTGGAGGGAGGGAATTCAACGTCGCCGTCCTGGGCAACGGTACGGCACAGGATCCTTTCCGCACCTTCCCCCCCGCGGAGCTCGTCTACCGGAACCGCCGGTGGCGGATCTGCTCCTTCGAGTCGAAGTGGGATCCCGGCCATCCCTCCTACGCGGAGATCGCCCCGCAGTGCCCGGCCGGGGTCTCCGACGAACTGCGCGCGGGCCTGACCCTGCTCACGATCGAATGCGCCCGGGTCTTCGGGTTGTGCGGCTACTCCCGCGTGGACTTCCGGACCGACGGCAACGGCAAGCTGTTCGTTCTCGAGGTGAACCCCAACCCCGACATCTCCCCCGACGCGGGGCTGGCGCGGGCAGCCCGCGCAGGGGGCCTTTCCTACAAAGCGCTGATTCTGGAGATCCTGCGCCTGGGACTCGCCCGGGGGGTGCGATGACGAAGATCCGGTCGATCGAAGCGGGAGACCGCGAGGCCGTCCGCGGCCTGATCGACGGCACGGGCGCGTTCAAACCCCACGAGGTGGACGTGGCGATGGAACTGGTGGAGATCGCCCTCACCCGGCCTGGGCAGGACGACTACCATCCTTTCGTCCTGGAAGAGGAGGACGGGACGGTCGTCGCCTACGCCTGCTTCGGAAAGAATCCGATGACGAAAGCCACTTTCGACCTCTACTGGCTGGCCACCCGCGCCGACCGGATGGGGAAAGGATACGGCCGGAGAATCGTCGCCTTCGTCGAAGAGGAGGTGAAGCGCCGCGAGGGAAGGCTCCTCGTGATCGAAACATCATCGAAGGAGAGTTACGGAACGACGCGGGAGTTCTACATCAAGATCGGCTGCACCCTCGCCGCAACGCTGCCCGACTACTACGACGAGGGAGACGACAAGCTCATCTACCTGAAGAAGATCCACTGACCCGCATCCACTGCCCGCATTATCCGGTTGTGCCCGCACGCGATTGGGAATACCATTCAATTGCGGCTTGTCGAATTTCCTGACAACAACGGTATTCCGCGACGGAGGCGGGCGATGAAGAAAAAACTCAGCTGCAGGGCGATGGGCCTCAACTGCACCTTCGCGGTCGAGGACGAATCAGAAAAAGAGATCGTCCGGAAGATCGCCGTTCACCTCAAGACCGTCCACGCCATCGAGATCACGGAAGAGCACCGGAAGAAGGCGAACAACCTCATCCGCCTCGTGGAGAGGTAAGAGGCACTTCCAAGGCTTCTCCGGTTTCGACGTACCAGATAAAACCACGAACGGGTATGTGAAAGCATTCCGTCAGGATCGCCATGTAGGTTCGAACCTGAAGGAAGTAATCCTTTTCCGAAGCCTTCTCCCGCCGCCCCGTCTTGTAGTCGACTACCCAGTATTCTGCGGAAGAGCGGACGATCAGGTCGGCGCGCTCCTCTCTCGATAGCCCGTCCCTGCACGCCAGCAGGGGGACTTCCGTCCCGACAAGCGACATTCCGCGCAGTTTCCTGCAGAAGGCGCTCGAGGAAATCTTCCGGCAGATCTCCTTCCACCGCCGCTCCTCGCCTTCCCCCCAGGAAATGGCGGGCGGCAGAGGATCCCGCGGAGGCCACGGGGCGAAAACCGGAGGGGCCGACTCCAGCGCCTTGTGGACTTTCTCCCCGAACTGCTTCCCCTTCTCCCGGTCATGGAACTCCTTGAGGGAGAGCGGTTCCGGAAGAACGTGCGGGGGCACCGAAGGCGGGGGGGCCCATCCTTTAATAAAGGAAAGGTCGAACGGCGCCGGGGGGGAAACCTCTTCCAACGGCAACGGCTCCGAAACCACAACTTCCAGAAGCTCTCCCCCCCCGTCAAAGACCCGTCGCGTCCCGGAAAGCCCGGTCACGGCGCACTTCCCCTCTCCGCCGTCCGTTGCGCGAGAAAGACCGTTTCGGAGCGCATCCCTTTGTCCCGACCCCTGGCCTTTCGATCCTTCCACCAGATAGAGCCGGTCGCGCGCGCGGGTCGCGGCGACATAGAGCAGGCGGACCTCCTCCGCGTCCTGCTTCGCCTGCTCCCATTGCTCGAAGGTCGCGGTTGCCGCGCCGAGGGGAATCTGACGGAATGCGGAATAGGTCTTGAATCCCGGGAAAATCACCGCGGAAAGCCTCCGGACCCGGTCCACCCGAAGCCCCTCGACGCGCTTCCTTCCCCCCCGCGAGAGGTTGGCCAGGATCACGATGGGGAATTCCAGCCCCTTGGAGGCGTGGATGGTGGATATCTGAACGGCGTTCTCCCCTTCGTCGAAGGAGGGGAACTCGCTTTCCTGCCGGTCCTCCTCCGTCTTGCGCCGCAGGTCGGCGAGAAACGCCTTCACGGAGCCGCCGCCGGTCCACTCGAACGCCCTCGCCATCCCGGCGGCCTTCGCCAGATTCTGGACGATGCGGTCCCCGTCGGGAAGCCGCGCCGCCACGAACTCCACCCCCGCCTCCCGGTAGAGCTCGGCCAGGAGGCCGGAAAGCGACGCCCTCCCGCTGGTTGCGGAGAGGCGCGCCAGGAGATCGAGCGCGTCGCGCACCCTGGCCGACGGGGGCGACCCGCCGTCCGCGTAGAGCGGCAGGATCTCCTCGTCCCGCAGCCCGAAGAAGATCGTCTTGAGCGCCGCGTATCGCGCGGAGAGGTCCGCCGGCGCATCGACGGCAGAGAGGACCATCCGCAGGTCCTGCACCTCCTGACGGGCATAGAATCCTTTCCGCGGAGGCACGACGAGCGGGATCCCCGCCTTGCCGAAGGCCTCGCGGAAGGCGGAAAGCACCTCCCCGCCCGTGTCCGACCGGTACAGGACCGCGATGTCGCGAAACGAGGCCGGAACCGAAGGCGCCCCGCCCTTTCCCCCCACGACGACCCTTCCGACAATCCCCTGGACCAGCGCGCAAACGAATTCCGCTTCGCGGACCTCCTCTCCCAGTGTGTACAGCGTCACCGCAGAGCCGGTGCCCGGGTCCTGTCGATGGGGGACCACGGGGACGTACACGGGGGAGAAATCCTCCCCGCCGGAGAGGACGTGTCCGAAGAGGCCGTTGACGGTCGCAAGCAGGTCGGGCCGGCTCCGGAAGTTGCGGACGAGCGCGATCCCTTCCCCCGATTGCGAGAGCATCTTCTCCCGGAAATGGGCGTAGACCTGGATGTCCGCCCGCCGGAAGCCGTAGATGGACTGCTTCGGGTCGCCGACCACGAACAGCCTTCCCGGCGAGCCGTCCGAGGAGAGGGCATGGAGCATCTCCGCCTGCAGGGGATCGGTGTCCTGGAACTCGTCCACGAAGATGTAGCGGAACCGCTCCGAGAGCGATGCCGCCACCTCGCGGTTCCGCGCGAGCAGGCCGTTCGCACGGAGCAGCAGGTCCATGAAATCGAGCCCGCTCCCCTTCGACTTCTCGTAGAACGCAAGCGCCGCGCGCGCCCGGTCCACGAGGAAACGGGCGGCGGCGTCGCCCGCCGGCGTCTTCGACAGCTCCCGCCAGAAACTCTTCAGCGCGTCCCGCGCCTGCGCCAGCGTAAAGCCGGAAGGCAGAGGAAAATTTTTCCTGCTCCTCGTCCGGTCGGCCCGGAACCCGAAGGCAACCACCCCTTGCGCGGCCAACGCGGCCGCGGCCGCAAGGTCGTCCCGCGAAACCGCCTCCCATGCCTTTTCTAGAACCGACAAGGCATCGGCGAGTACCGGGGCCATCTCGTGGGAAGGGTCTTCGATCCCGCCGACGAAGGTCCGGAACCATTCGAGCGGGCCGGCATACTCCCGCCTCAGGTACGCGAGGAAATCGGCCGGCGACCCGAAATCGAGCTCCCCCGCCGCAAGAAGGTCCCGCTGGGAAAGGCAAAGGCGGCGAATCATCGACCAGACGGCGTCCTGGCCCGGTGCGCCGAAGAGCACCTGCTCCCAAGAGGAATCGGTTTTCTCCCCCCCGAACTCGGACCGCAGGAACGCGCGGAAGGCGCTGTCCCATGCGTCGGACGCCTCCCCTTCCGGAAGCACCTCGAACCTCGGGTCGACCCCCTCCTCCGCGGGAAAGGAAAGAAGGATGCGCCGGCAGAAGGAGTGGAACGTGGTGACGGAGAGCCTTCCCACTCCGTCCACCAGCTCTTCCACGCGCTCCCGGAGGACCGCAAGCTCCCCCTCCTCCCCGCCGGGAACCCGCACGAGGGAGTTCCACGCCGCGACCTTTTCCTGCACTTCTTCCAGGGAGGATGCCGACCGGCAGGCGGTCAGCAGCAGCTCCAGCCCTTCCACCACCCGGGACTTCATTTCGGCCGCCGCCTTGTCGGTGAACGTCAGGAGCAGGACCTGGTCGGGGAGGAGTTCTTTCCGGGCCAGAAAGAGGTTCGTCACGCGCGCGATCAGGGTCGCCGTCTTCCCCGTCCCCGCGGAGGCGTCCACCGCGATGTCGCGGCCGAAATCCGTGACGGCCCTTATGCGATCGCTTTCCATTACGAGTACCCCGGATAACGGGGGGAAATTCTTTTTTCCTCGAAGATAAAACCAGGAGTGTCCCCCGCTATCGATGAGATCATTTCATCGCAGGACGGTGCTCTCCGATCCCCTGCAGGGCGGGGTCTTCGCCCACCCGGCGCGAAAGCGCCTCCGTCTCCCGTTTCGCCCCCTCGTATCGCGGCGACACGCGGCAGTGGTCCGCGAAGGGGCAGGCGTCGCAATATCGCGGCGGAGGACCGCCCGCGTAGCCGAACCGATGGTGGGGAAGAGGCGGGAACGTTCCCGACCGGTCGAGCGCGATCCAGTCGGAAAGGGCAGCGGACCACTCGTCCCGCACGGCTTTCCATTGCTCGCCCGCGACCGTCACGGGCCGGACCCCGTTCTTCAGAAAGAAAAGGGAAGCGCGGACGTCGGGAGGCGGCGGTGAAAGCGTCCGGGCAAAAGCGAGGTAAACCGGGATCTGGTTGGCAAGGCCGTGCAGGATCCATTCGAGCGGCGCCTTCTCGCGCGTACCGTCGCGGTATTTGTAATCGATGATCTCGGCCTCTCCCGCCTCGCCCCGGTCGATGCGGTCGACCCTGCCGCGGAAGGCGGGGAGGCGCCTCTCCCCCGCCACCGTAAACCGGAGCTCCACACCCGCCACCCGGTACGCTTCCGGGTCGCCCGCGCGGCTTCGCTCCCATTCCACAAAGGCGGCGGCGTCCCGCTCGATCTCCCGGCACCGCAGGTGGAACAGTCCCGGCAGGCCGGTGGGATTCTCCCGCGCGAAACGGGCGAAAGCTTTCCTTGCTGCGAGCGCGACGTCCCCCCACCCTTTCCCGGAGAGGACGTCCTTCCCCAGCAAGTGGAGGATGTCGTGGAGGATGAGCCCCGACTCGGCAGGCGTAAGCAACAGCTCCTCTTCCGGCTCCTCGACCGGGGTAAGTCCCAACCGGTATTGCAGGAAGTACCGGTACGGGCAGCGGGCCAGCAGGTCCAGCTCCGTCGCGCTCCACGTCGGCCGCGACGCAGCCGCCCCGAGACCGGGAAAGAGGGAACTCCCCGCCTGTCGGCTCTCCCACTCCGAAAGCGTCGCCACGATCCTGCGCCATGGAATCCCGTCCGCTCCGTCTTTCGGCGGGAACCCGTCGCGCCATGAACGAAGCACCTCTTCCCTCGGGCTCAAGGGACCCTCCGCACGCAGCATCGCGAAGGGAGAGCGGGGAAGAAAACGGACGGGCGCATTCGCCGCCGACGCCCACTCTTCCGCAAAGACTCCCGGGCCGGCAAACTGCGCAAGGAGGTGGAGAAGATACCGGGAAGGACGCTTCACGGCGCCCTCGGCGTCCGCCCGGAGGACGGAAAAGGCGATCTCCCGCCGAGCCTGCGCCGCCGGCAAGGTGAACAGGAGCTTCTCCTGGGCCGCGTTGCGCCGCTGGAGGGAAAGGGCCTCGGGGAACCCCGCCTGCCGCGCCAGCCGGTTGAGCGCCTCCCGGTCCGCGTCGGGCAGGAGGGGGTCCTCGTCGATCTGGGCCGGTACGAGGTCCTCGTTCGCCGACAGGAAGATCACCCGGTCCGCGGTGACGCCCCGCAGCGTGTTGAGGTCGCCGGCGATGACCGCCCCGGGAACCCGCATCCCGCCTCTCTCTCCGGCGAAGATGCGATGGCTTGCAAGCAGAGTCGCAAACCAGGAAATCGCCTCGTCGGCTCCCGGCCAACGGACCGCGCGCGCAGGGATCCGTTCGATGTCGTCCAGCAGCGAGAGGAGCGCGGAGAGGGCCCGGCGGTCCCGTTCGGCTTCGTTGCTGGCGTCGTCGACGAGGCGGAAATTTCCGACGAGGATCCGCCGCAGGTCCCGTGCCAGGCCGCAATAGCCCTTGGCCTCCCGCAACGGACGCAGCGATGCACGAAGGGCGCGGACCTCTGCCTTGAGGAGCGCAAGCTGCGCTTTTTGCTCTTCCCCCGCTTCCCCTTCCCCATCCTCCCGATCCCGGGGGCGGAGGCGGGAAAGACGCTTCTCCCAGTCGTTCCCGGAAACGACCAGCAACTCGCGGGTCCAGACGTCCCACAGGTCCGGCCGCGGCTGTCTGCGGGGCTTCGCGGCCGCAGGGCGGCGGTACGGAGAAGAGAGGACGTCGATCACCTTCCTCCGAGGAAAATCCTCCCTGGCCGCCTCGATCATCTGGAGCAGCACCCGTACCGGCGGGGCCGATGCGAGAGGAACGGTCAACCGCTCCACCGTTCGGACGCCGTATTCCGCCGCCGCGCGTTCCCAGGCGGAAATCGCATCCTCCTCGAAGCGCCGGGAGACCAGCAGGATCTCCTCCCCGGGATGACGGTCGAGCCAGCGGCGGACCTGGCGGGCCGACAGCCGCGCTTCGCCCTCCTCGTGAGGAGCGGACAGGATCGTCACCGGGGCGGGCGCAAGGGTTTCGGGATAGGACAGGGAGAAGATCCTTTCCCGAACCGCGCGCAGATCCGGCGGCGCTGGATCGGCGAGAATCACCACGTTCCCCTCGAAGGCGCGCGAGAGGCGATCCCACGTAAGCATCGCGTAGAAACAGGCGGGGGAAAGAGAGCCGTCCTCCCGAAAAATCCCCGGGAAGTACGCCTCGTCGAGGAGACCGCTCCCCAGGAGCGCCTCGACGAGGGTCCACTGCAGCCGCGTGAAATCGTAGAAACCATAGAGGGAAACGCGGAAGGGGTAGCCGGGCTGCTCGAACCCGGAAACGGCTTCCTGGAAGATCCGCCGGCGCGTCATCCCTCCCATCGCGTGGACCTTCCGCTCGACCGTCTCGACGAGCCTGCGCCACTCGGCCCACCGGTCCGCCTTACCGGCACGGCCCTCTCCTCTGGCCTTCCGCTCCGCCAGGAGGAGTACGTCGGCCCCGAGCCAACCCTCTTCGAGATCGGTCAGCGTGCGGGAGAGCGCCGGAAGGAATCCCGGCGTCCCGGCGATCGCCGCGAAGTCCCCTCCTCCCCCCGTGTAGACCTCCCGGACCGCCTCGGACAGCGCCGCCGACATCAGGGCCGGGGGCAGCTCCCGGGGAAATACTCCCCTGTGTTTGAGCAGCCGGAGCGCGAAATCGAAGAGGGTCTGGATGGAAGCCCCGACGGCAACGCCTTCCCAGCGGGCCGCGAGCCGGCGCAGCAGGTGTTCCCGCAGCTCGTTCGACGGGACGAGGAGGACCTGCTCCCACCCCCCGGCGCGAACCAGCTTGTCGGGAAGACGCGAGAGAAGCTTCTCCTCGATCGCGGGAAAAGGTCCTGCAAAAAGCCGGGAAACGGGGTGGGCGGGATCGGTCATCGCCATCCCATTGTAATCGTCCTCGCCCCGGCGGAAAATAGGCCGTGGAGGAGATCTTGAAGGAACTGCCTACGAAAAGAAAAACCCGGACCCAGTTCGCGGGGGTAGCCGGTCGGTACCGCGTAAGCGGCGACCACGCCGACCCCGACGACCGGAAGATCCTGATCTCCTGGCTTTCGCTCGAGCCCTCCCACGTCGTCCTCGACGTGGCCACCGGGGGCGGCCACACGGCGGTCGCCATCTCCTCCGGCGTCCGCAGGGTGATTGCCTCGGACCTCACCCCGGAAATGCTCCGGGAGGCCCGTACCCTGTCCCGGGAACAGCGCCGCGGGAATATCGACTTCGTCGTCGCGGACGCGGAATGCCTTCCGTTCCCCTCCGTTACGTTCGACCGGGTCACCTGCCGCATCGCCCCCCATCACTTCCCGGACGTGCGCGCGGCGGTCTCGGAGTTCGTCCGCATCGCCAGGCCCGGCGGGCTGGTGGGCATCATCGACAGCGTCGTCCCGGAGGACCCGGCGCTGGACGCCTTCATGAACGGGATCGAGAAGGTCCGCGACCCCACGCACGTGCGCAGCTACCGTATCGAGGAGTGGGTCTTTTTCCTGAAAGAAGCGGGCCTGTCCCTCCTGCACGTTTCCTGCGCATGGAAAGAGCACCCGTTCCGGGAATGGGTGAGCCGCACCGGAAGGACCGAGGCCGTCCAGCGGGAAGTCGAGGAGATGTTCCTCGGAGCGTTCCCCCGCGCGAGGGAATTCTTCCGGGTCCGGGTTGATGGAAGCCGGGTCGCCTCGTACTCGGACGAAAAGGGGATCTTCGTCGGCCGCAAGGCGTAACGGCCCGCGCGATTTGTCATCCGGAGAGGGATCCTTCCTATCGAACCACCGTAAAATAGAAATGATGGTAAACAGCCGAAACACAACCCTGTCGCGGATCTTCATCCCGGCGATGGACTGTCCGGACGAGGAGAAGGAGATCCGCGCCGCCCTGGGCAGACTCGGCGGGATCGAGGCGTTGACCTTCCACCTCTTCTCCCGGCAGCTCGAGGTGCGCCACCGGGGAGAGCTCGAGGAAATCCTCGCGGCCCTTCGTACGATCGGGATGGAGGGCCACCCGGTGGACGAATCCTTGAGGAAAGCCGACATCCCCGAAGCGCCAAAGGCCCCTCTCACCACGTTTTATCTGTCCGCCTCCCTGTTCCTTGCGGGGACCCTGCTCGCTTTCTTTCTCCCCGTCTCCCCCTGGGCGGGACGATTCTTCCTTGCCGCGGTCCTCGCCGGCGGGGCGCCAATTGCCGTCCGCGGTGCGCGGGAGCTCCGCAACCGCTCCTTGGGGATGAACGCCCTCATGACGATCTCCGTCTCGGGGGCCACCGTGATGGGAGAGTGGGCGGAAGCGGGCGGGGTGGTCACCCTGTTCGCCCTGGCCAACTACCTCGAAGCGAGGAGCCTCGATCGGGCCCGCAAGGCCACCGCCAGCCTGTTTGCGTTTTCCCCGGAAACCGCCGTCATCCGGGAAGGGGGAGTCGGAGGGCGGGAACGGACCGTCGCCGCGGAGGAGGTGCGGCCGGGCGACCTGCTGATCCTCCGGCCCGGCGAGCGGGTGCCCGTGGACGCGGTCGTCTACAAGGGAAGCTCCGACCTCAACGAAGCGATGCTCACCGGCGAGTCGATCCCCGTGGAGAAGCGCGAGGGCGACCCCCTTTACGCCGGCACGGTGAACGGGCGAAGCCTCCTCCTCGCCGAGGCGATCTTGCCGCTGTCGGAATCCGCGTACGCCCGGATCCTGCGGCGGACCGAGGAGGCCCAGTCGCAAAAGGCACCCATCCAGGCCTTCATGGACCGGTTCGCCGCGGTCTACACCCCCTCGGTGCTGGCCGCCGCCGTCCTGGTGGCGTCTCTTCCCCCCCTGCTGGGGGCCGGCGCGCTCTCCGGCTGGGCCTACCGCGCTCTCGTCCTGCTCGTCATCGCATGCCCGTGCGCGATCGTCCTGGCGGCCCCCGTCGTCACCGTCGCCGCGCTCACGCGCGCCACCCGCGAAGGAATCCTGGTCAAGGGGGCGCACCACCTGGAGGCGCTCGGCAAGGTCCGCGCGGTGGCCTTCGACAAGACGGGGACGCTCACCCGCGGGAAGCTGAGGATCACCCGCGTCCGGGCGACGGAGGGGACTTCGGAGGAAGAGGTTGTGCGGCTGGCGGGCGCCGTGGAAGCAGGCTCCGCCCACCCGGTCGCCGAGGCGATCCGGCACGAGGCCCGGCGAAGGGAGGTTGCGCTTGCGGCCAGGGGGACGCTGGCGCGCACGCTGGAAGTTCTCGAGGGGCGCGGCGTTTCGGCGGAGGTCGAAGGGAGACGGGTATTCGTCGGCAACCGCCGGCTCTTCGAGGAGATCGGGACCGCGCCGTTCGCACTGGACGCCCTCCTTTCTTCCGACCGGAAGGAGACGTCCCGCATGGTTTCGATCGTGGGGACATCGCACTCCGTAGCGGGCGTTCTCGAGATGGAGGATGAGATTCGCGACGAGGCGCCGTCCGCGGTCCGCTCGCTGGTGGCACTGGGGGTCGAGCACGTGGTGATGCTCACCGGGGACCGCCCCGAGACTGCCCGCGCGATGGGAGTGGCCGTGGGGATCGACGAGGTGTTCCCCGATCTTCTTCCCGAGGACAAGCTACGGAAAGTCAGAGAGCTGGTCGACCGGTACGGAACCGTGGCGATGGTGGGGGACGGCGTCAACGACGCCCCTGCCCTGGCGCTTTCCTCCGTCGGGATCGCGATGGGCGCGGCGGGGTCCCCCGCGGCCATCGAGACGGCGGACGTGGCCCTGATGACGGAAGACCTGCGCAAGATCCCCGCCGCGGTCGTTCTGGGGCGGCAAATGGTGTCGGCCATCCGTCAGAACGTCGTGGCCTCCCTCGCGATCAAGGCCGGCTTCCTCGCGATGGCCGTGGCCGGGACCGCCACGCTCTGGATGGCGGTGGCGGCCGACATGGGGACGACGCTGCTCGTCATCGCCAACGGCCTTCGCCTGTTGCGGAACCGGTGAACACCGGTATAATCGCGGCGTGGCCCGCGCGCGCCTTCATCGAAACGTCCTCGCCCTCGGGATGGTGAGCCTGCTCACCGACTTCTCGAGCGAGATGATCTACCCCCTCCTCCCCGTGTTCCTCACGACAACGCTCGGCGCCGGCCCGGCCGCCCTCGGGATGATCGAAGGGGTGGCCGAAACCACCGCCAGCCTCCTCAAGCTCTTTTCCGGCGTCTGGTCCGACCGGATGGGACGAAAGAAGCCGCTGGTTGCGGCGGGGTACGGCCTGTCCGCGGCCATGCGCCCGTTGGTGGGGTTTGCCACTTCCTGGGGACATGTCCTGGCCGTGCGGTTCTCGGACCGGATCGGCAAGGGGATCCGGACTTCCCCCCGCGACGCCCTGATCGCCACATCCGTCCCGGCGGAAGACCGCGGGCGCGCCTTCGGGCTGCAGCGGGCGATGGACCACCTGGGGGCGGTGGTCGGCCCCCTGGCCGCTTTCCTGCTCCTCTCCGGCGCGGGGCTCTCCCTGCGGACCGTTTTCTTTCTTTCGGCGATCCCCGGGGCGGCCGCCGTCGCGGCGCTTCTTTTTCTCGTGCGGGAGCCGCAAGCCCCCGCTCCGGTCCACGCAGGGGGAAAACTCGGAGACGGTCGGCTACCGCCCGCCTACCGCCGCTATCTGCTGATCGTCTGCCTGTTCACCCTCGGGAACGCAAGCGACGCCTTCCTCATCCTCCGCGCGGTGGAGTCGGGCATTCCCGTCGCGTACGTCCCCCTGCTGTGGGGGGCGTTCCACGTCGTCAAATCCTCCCTTTCCATCCCCGCGGGGATCCTCTCCGACCGGTGGGACCGCAGGAAGGTGGTCGTCGCGGGGTGGATCGTCTATGCCGTAACGTACGCCGCGTGGGGCCTGGCCCGCGGGCCGGCCTGGATGGTGGGGCTGTTCCTGGTGTATGGACTGTACGCGGCTGCGACCGAGGGGGTGGAGCGGGCGCTGGTCGCCGACTTCATCCCCCCCGAGCGTCGCGGAACCGCCTACGGGTGGTTCCACCTCGTGGTGGGGGTCTCCGCCCTTCCGGCAAGCGTCCTCTTCGGCGCCATCTGGAAATGGCGCGGGGCGGGAGCCGCCTTCGGGCTGAGCGCAACGCTGGCGCTCCTCGCGGCCGCGCTGCTGCTGTCCCTCAAGAGCCCCACATCGCCTGCGGAGAGCGGCCGGGCGACTCGATCACCTTGAGGACGAACGGGCGGCGGGCGGCCACTCCGCCGAACCGCAGGTCGAAAAAGGTTACGACCGTCTTCCCCTCCACCGTAGAAACGTACACCGTGGGGAAGCGCGCAAACCAGAGGTAGGTCCGGACATCCGGGAGATTCCCGAGAGCCCGCGCTTCCGGCACGTCCCGCCCTTTCCGCGCGCGCTCCTTCCAGGCGATCGCCCCGTCGAAGGGGTCGACCTCCGCCCGCAGGTAGGTCGCCCCGTCGTCCACGAAGCCGTTCCAGGCAAACGGGCCGGCAGGGAACGGGAATCCCTTTCGGCCCGGAACTCCGGGAACACCCGGGGGTGTTCCCGACCTTCGGGAATCCACTGCTGCTTCGGCCCTCCGTCCCAGCCCGAGGTCCGGCAGGGACTGCATTTCACCCATCCGCGGCAGCGCCCACGAGGAAACCACGGGGACGCCGTGGCGGACGGCCGCCTCCCGTACGGCGTCCTCCGCCCGCAGGTGGAGGAAGGCCGCAAACCCGACGTATGCGGCAAGAACGACAAGGGCCGCGCGCGCGCGCGATGGGCGGTAACGGGACAGAAGGAGCCCGAGGACGATGATCCCCGTGAACGCGATGTCGACGATGAACAGCAGGTCGAGCGACACCCGCGCGTCGGAAAACGGCTGGAAGATCTGCGTCCCGTAGGAATTGAGAAGATCGAGGGCGATGTGCGAGAGCTGCCCGAGCAGCGCGAGCAGGTAGAGCTTCTTCAGGTCCTTCCACTTCCCGAATCGATAGAGCAACAAGGCGACCAGCAGCGACGTCACCGCAACGCCGGCAAAGGAGTGGGATATTCCCCTGTGGATCCGCAGGTAGAACTCGCTGCCGAGCAGGGAGGCGACGTTATCGGCGTCGGGGAGAACCGATCCCGCGACAACCGCGAGGGTCGCCTCTTTCTTTCCCGCTTCCGAAGGGACCGCCCTGGCGATCAGCCACCCGGTCAGCCCGTGAGTAACCGTATCCATAAGTTTTTAATTATATCATCCCCTTGGGATCGAGTACGCGCTCGATCTCGGCATCCGCCAGAAACCCTTTTTCTTTCAGTAGGATACGGATCGTCTTGCCGCCGTGGTAGGCCTCGTGCGCAAGCTGCGCGGCCTGGTTGTACCCGATCTTGACGGCCAGCGGGGTCACCATCGCCAGGCTCTGTTCGATCAGCTCCGCGCACCGCTTCCGGTTGGGCGTGATCCCGGAAACACACCGTTCCGCCAGAAGGCGTGACGCGGCGGAGAGAAGCCCGATCGACTCGAGAAGGTTGCGGGCCATGACGGGGAGCATCACGTTGAGCTCCAGAACGCCGAGCGAGCCGCCAAGGGTCACCACCACGTCGTTCCCGATCACCTGCGCGCCCGCCTGGATCCCGATCTCCAGGATCACCGGGTTGACCTTCCCGGGCATGATGGAGGACCCCGGCTGGAGCGATGGCAGGTCGATCTCCCCGATCCCGCACCGCGGGCCGGAGGAAAGGAGCCTCAGGTCGTGGCAGATCTTGATGAGGGAGGCCGCCATCGTTTTCAGCGCGCCGCTCACCGAGACGAGGGGATCCTGCGCGCCCATCGCCTCGAAACGGTTCTCCGCCGGCCGGAACGGGATGCCGGTGACCGTGTCGATCTCCGCGACGGTCCTCGCGCCGAACTCGGGGTGGGCGTTCAGGCCCGTACCGACGGCGGTCCCACCCAGCGGAAGCTCCTCCAGGTCCTGAAACGTCGCGCGGATCCGGCGGATCCCGTGGTCCACCTGGGAGGCGTAACCGGAGAACTCCTGGCCCAGGGTCACGGGGACCGCATCCTGCAGGTGGGTCCTGCCGATCTTCAGGATGTCGGAGAACTCCCGCGACTTCGCCGCCAGGGCGTCCCGCAGCAGCTCAAGGGCCGGGAGGAGGGAGCCGGAGAGCTGCCTGCGCGCCGCGATCCGGATGGCCGACGGGATGATGTCGTTGCTGGACTGGCACCGGTTGACGTGGTCGTTGGGGTGGACCGGCGCGTAGCTCCCCTTGGGCCGCCCCAGCAGTTCGTTGGCCCGGTTGGCGAGCACCTCGTTGACGTTCATGTTGGTCGAGGTCCCCGACCCGGTCTGGAAGACATCGAGAACGAACTCCTTGTCGAACTTCCCCTCCAGCACCTCTCGGGCGGCCCGGGAGATCGATTCCGCCAGGTTCGGAGGAAGAATGCCCAGCCCCGCGTTGACCTCGGCGCCCAGCCCCTTGATCATCGCCACGGCGTGTACCACCGGCAGGGGCATGGGGGCGTCGCTCACGGGGCCGTTTTCGACGGCGCGGCGCGTCTGCGCCCCGAAGTACGCCTCCGCCGGAACCTGAACCTCGCCCATCGAGTCCTTTTCCACGCGGAACTCGCTCATCGTCCGTCTCCCGGTGATCTCCGTCCCGACATCCCGTGGGATTCCCTCCGGGATGGGGCGGTTTCCTCCCGTCCCCTCCGCAGCCTACCCTTCCTCATAACCGATCGGCTCGTACTGCTCCTTCTCGGGGGAATAGCTGTAGACACGGCCCATCCGGATATCGAAAAACCACGCGTGGACATGGAGCCGACCCTCTTTCACCGCCTTCAGGACGACCGGGAAGGTCCTCAGGTTCTCCATCTGGACGAGGACGTTCTCCTTGGGGGTGATCTTCAGCCGTTCCTCCCTGGACAGTTCGGGATAGCTTTCGGTGACCATCCGCATCGTGCGCTCGCCGTATTTCAGCCACTCCCCGATATGGGGGGTGTCGGCGTAGTGCGAACGGTCGCTGTACAAGGCCTTCATCGCTCCGCAGTCGGAATGGCCGCAGACGATGATGTCCCGCACCTGCAGGTGCGCGACGGCATACTCCACCGCCGCCGCCACCCCGGTGCCTTCGAGCGGGTTCTCCGAGTAGGGGGGGACGAAGTTCCCCATGTTCTTGAAGACGAAGAGGTCCCCCGGCTTGCCGTGGGTGATCACCACCGGGTCCACGCGCGAGTCGCAGCAGGTGATGAACAGCGCTTCCGGGGTTTGACCCTGCTCGGCCAGCCGTTCGAACAGCTGCCGGTTCTCGCTCCAGTACTGCTTCCGGAACCTGTGGATCCCCGCGATCAGCTTCTGCACGCCGCCCTCCGTTGCACTTTCCGGGTACTGGTAATATGATGCGGAATACCGCATCCAACAAGCGGATTCTTCGCAATTCACATAATTTTCAGGATGCTTGACGTGCATCAAGGCGCACACGCCCCGAACCGTCCTACCCTGACTCCATTCTTCGGGCAACGGGCGGGGACACTCCTTGTTATCCTAGGCGATGAAACCAGGAATGTCCCCGACAAAGGGAAATGATGGACCTTCAACCGGAAAAAAAGGAGGTTACGGAATGACCAAGAAAGTGGCCTTCTGGATCTTCCTGCTGGGAACGGTTTCCTCGGCGATCCTGTTCCTGGCGGCCACGTGGGACACCCACCGGCAGGTGGCCGTCCTGTCGAACGCGGACAAGCTGGACGACCGTGTCGTGGCGGGCAAGCGCGCCTTCGAGAAGTACAACTGCAACGACTGCCACACGATCCTGGGATTCGGCGCCTACTACGCCCCCGATCTGACCCGGGTGGTGCAGCGCATCGGGGAGGAGGGGGTGCGCTACCGGATCAAGAGCCCGGAAAAAGCGTTCGCCAACTCCTGGCGGAAGATGCAAAACGTGCACGCCTCCGACGCCGAGATCGCGGATATGGTCTCCTTCTTCAAGTGGGTGGGGGAGGTCAACAACAACGACTGGCCGCCCCAGGACAGCAAGAAGCGCCTTTCCCGCGGGGAGCAGGCGATGGTCGCCTCGGTGGGCGTGTCGCCCGGCGCAGCGGTCTTCCAGACGAAGGGGTGCATGAACTGCCACTCGCTCCACGGGACGGGGGGGACGTTCGGCCCGGCCCTGGACACCGTCGGCCGCAAGCTGTCGATGGAGCAGATCGAACACTACGTCCGGGATCCCAAGAGCGTCAACCCGAAAGCGATGATGCCGCCGCAGAAGGAGCTCACGAACCGCGAGCTCCAGGAAGCGGCGAAATTCCTTTCGAGCCTGAAATAAGGAGGGAACGATGGAATACCGCTCGCAGAAAATCGCCTACTGGTACTTCGCGGCGGCGCTGCCGCTGTTCGTGCTCCAGATCTTCCTGGGGCTGTACCTTGCGTACAGCTATACCTGGACGGTCCCCCAGTCGGTCGTCGACGTTTTCCCGTTCGCCACGGCGCGCGCCATGCACACGAATCTCCTCGTGCTGTGGATGCTCCTGGGATTCATGGGCGGGACGTACTACATCGTCCCGGAAGAGACGAAATCCGAGATCTTTTCAGAGAAGCTCGCCTGGTTCCAGCTGATCGCCCTGCTCGTCACGGGCGTCGTCGCGCTGGTCGGCTTCCTCTTCGGATGGACGCAGGGGCGTCCGCTCCTGGAGATCCCGCGGCCCCTCGACCTCGTCGTCGTGGTCGGGGCGCTGATCTTCCTCTTCAACATCGCGATGACGATGATCAAGGCGAACCGATGGACCGCGATCCAGGGGACGCTGCTGGGGGGGCTGACCTTCCTCGCCCTGCTCTACCTGTTCGGGATCCCCTTCTACAAGAATGAGGTGATCGACTGGTACTACTGGTGGTGGGTCATCCACCTTTGGGTGGAGGGCGCCTGGGAACTCGTCACGGCGGCCATCTTCGCGTTCGTCCTGATGAAGCTCACCGGCGTCCAGCGGCAGGTCGTGGAGAAGTGGCTCTACGTGGAGATCGGGCTCTTCCTCTTCACGGGGATCGCCGGGACGGGCCACCACTACTACTGGATCGGGGCTCCCCGCTACTGGCTCTGGATCGGCGGGATCTTCTCCGCGCTGGAGCCGCTTCCGATCATCCTGATGCTCGTCGACACCGTCATGCACGTAAAGAAGCGCGAGGCGAAGATCCTGAACCCCCTCACCTGGACCTACGCGGTGGGGTGCGCGATCTATCACTTCATCGGGGCCGGCATCTTTGGGTTCATGCACACGCTTCCACAGATCAACTATTACACCCACGGCTCGCAGGTCACCGCGTCCCATGGCCATCTGGCGTTCTTCGGCGCCTACGCCCTTCTGAACCTGATGACCTTCTACTATGCGATGCCCAAGCTCAAGGGGATCGAGGTCTACGACGACCGCCGCGGGAAGTTCGGGTTCTGGACGATGTGCATCGCGATGATGCTGATGGGGCTGTTCTTCGGCGTGGCGGGCGTCCTGCAGAGCTACATCGAGCGGGTGCTCGGGATGGGGTTCATGACGGCACAGTCGAACATGCGGCTGTGGATGGGGATCGTGTTCTTCTGCGGCTTCGCCTTCCTGGCGGGGCTGCTGACCACGGTGATCGACCTCCTGACGCTGCGCCCGGCGAAGGTCCGGGCCTAAACTATAGGGAAGCGCATCTAAAAAAAGCCGATTGCGGCAAAGCGGACGCAGCAGGGGGGGTCGAACGGAGCTTTAAGGCAAGGGGATAGCGCAGACTTGCAGGTTCACCGCAAGGCGAGCGACGGAGGGAGAGCCTCCCTGCGAGGCAGCGCAGCCGCTTGCGGCGAAGCGGGCGGGGACACTCCTCGCGATTTCAGGCGCATGAATCAGGAATGTCCCCGATAGGGAGGAACGATGGATCGCTACACCAAGGGCTTTGTCGTCGCAGCGCTCGGTTACTTTTTCCTGGCCGCCGTCCTGGGGATCTGGATGGGAGCGGCCGAGACGGCTTCATGGACCAGATTCGCCCACGTCCACTTCAACCTGCTCGGCTTCATGGCGATGATGATCTACGGGGTCGGGTACTTCATCCTGCCCCGGTTCAACGGCCGTATCCTTCGCTGGCCGTCGTGGGTCCCCGTCCATTTCTACCTGGCCAACATCGGGCTGATCGGCATGGTGGCCACGTCCCCCGAGCGACCTTCGACGGGATTTACCCTGTTCGCCGTACTCTCGGTGGTCTCCGTCGCACTGTTCGCGGTCAACCTGGGGGCGACGATGCTCCTTGCTCCCGCTGCGTCGGAGGAAGCCGAAGAGGACGAGGAGTCCCCCCCGGAAGCCGCCCGGCAGGAACCGCCCGCCGCATCGCCCGTGGACATCCACCCCGACATGCGGGTGGGCGAGATCCTCTCGCGCTGGCCGGAAACGGTGGAGGTGTTCGTGGAGAACGGGTTCGCCTCCCTTGGCAACCCCGAGCACCGGGAGCAGGTCAAGCAGATCCCGATCACGCTTCGCATGGCGTGCCAGAGGCACAACGTCGACCTCGAGCCGATGATCGCCCGCCTGATCGCTGCGGCTTCGGGGAAGGTGGCACCGGCCGCGGCGGCCGGCTCCCGGACAGGGCCGTCCCGAAAAGGAGGGCTCTCCAGGGGAGAACCGATCGGGAGTGAAAATATCCTCGGGGACATCCTGACCGTCTATCCGGAAACGGTGAAGGTGTTCAAGAAGTACTACGGGGAAGGGTGCTTCTCCTGCCCGGGGCAGGCGACCGAGAGCGTCAAGCAAAGCGCGATGATGCACAACATCGACGAGCGGCGGATTCTTGAGGAGCTGAACCGCGCCGCGGGAGCGAGAACCCAACCGCTATAGTGGACATGTAGGGTTCGAGCTCCGAGGCGGCGCCGAGCGAGCAGCGAGGATGAGCGGCCATTCATGGCCGTGGAAGCCGCCGAGGCGGGGCACGCAGCCCGTACAGGAGGCGAGGGCACGAGAGGGTCGGTACTGCGAAGCAGATCTCTTGGAACGAATGCCGAAACGATCTGGGACGAGGAGGTCGTGATGATCGAGCGGATGCAGGAGTTGCTGGAGGCCGAGCGCGCCGGGGTGAAGTGCCTGACGGCGATGGCGGACGAGGCGCCGCAGGGAGAAAAGAAGGACTTCCTGACGTTCCTCCGCAACGACGAGGGGAGGTTCTGCGCGGGGCTGTACCGACTCATCGAGGTGCGCGGGGCTGCGCCCCACGGCAAGGTCGGCCCGTTCGCCGACAAGGTCCTGGCGCTTCCGGGCGAGGCCGAGCGGCTGGCGCTCCTCGTCAAGGGGCAGGCGTGGGTGGTGCGGAAGATCGACGAACTGCCGCAAGCGGAGATGACGCCCGGCGAGAAGACGTTTTTCGCCGACATGCGGGATGCGCACGTGGTAAATATAGAGGCGTGCCGCAAGTCTCTTCCTGCGGGGTGACGCATGCACGTTTCGCGATGGGAGGAAGTAGAGGTGAAGCCGGTCACCGACCCGGGAGCCAACGGGGTCTCCCTCCGGGTCCTGATGGGGGATAATGTCGGGGCACCGACGTTCACCATGCGCCACTTTTCCCTGGCGCCGGGGGGCGGTACCCCGTACCACACCCACCCTTGGGAGCATGAAGTCTACATTCTCTCCGGAAAAGGGAGGGTGATGCGGAAGGGAGGGGAGACGGAGGTGGCATCGGGGAGCTTCGTCTACGTTGCGCCCGACGAGGAGCATTCCTTCGCCAACGCGGGAGACGGACCCTTCGACTTCCTGTGCGTCATCCCCGCGGCGAAGCTCTGCCTTCGGTAATTATTTTGGTTCGCCTGTTCCGATTGCGATAGAATCAAGACTTACGGATCGCAGGTAAACCGGGAACCGGAAGAGGACCGATGCCCCGACCGCGACGGCAGGCCGCCATCGCCGCCTCTCTTTTCGCTCTCCTTCTGTTCGGCGCCGCGGCCGCCGCGCGCGCGAAGGATTCACAGCCCATCCGGTACAGCCACAAGGTCCACGTAACGGACTACGGGATCGATTGCCTCTTCTGTCACTCCTCGGCGACCAAGTCCGCCTCCGCCGGGATCCCTTCCGTGGAGAAGTGCATGATGTGCCACCGGGTGATCGCGGTGGACAGCCCGGAAGTCCGGAAGATCGCACAGTACTGGAAGGAGAAGAAGCCGATCCCCTGGAACCGGGTGACGGAGTTTCCCGATTTCAACTATTTCCCCCATTTCCGCATGGTCAACGCCGGAGTGCCTTGTCTTACGTGCCACCCTGTGATCGACAAGGCGGACATCGCGGTCCAGCGGCAGGAGTTCACGATGGGATTCTGCCTAAAGTGCCACCGGAGCCGGGGCGTTTCCATCGAATGCTGGTCCTGCCACTTTTGAGAGGGGCGTAGATGCTCGACCGGAGAGACTTCCTGAAACTCGGCGGGGCGACGGCATTCGCGGCCCTGTTCGGAGGGTGCGACAAGATCCCGAAGAAGATCATCCCCTTCGTGATCCCGCCGGAGAACTACACCCTGGGAGAATCGCTCTGGTACGCCTCCGTTTGCCGGCAGTGCCCGGCGGGGTGCGGCATCGTGGTCCGGGTTTCCGAGGGGCGCGCGAAGAAGATCGAGGGGAACCCGCTCCACCCGGTCAACCGCGGGAAACTGTGCGCGCGGGGACAGGCCGGCCTCCAGGCGCTCTACCATCCCGAGCGGATCGGGCGGCCGCTTGCGCTTTCCGGTCCGCGGGGATCGGGCAAGTTCGCGGAGATCTCCTGGGAAGAGGCGCTCTCGATCCTTTTGACCGGATTGAAGAAACTTCGGGCCGGGGCGCCGGCGTCGCTCCTGATGCTCACCGAGCCCATGCGCGGCCATCAGAACCTCGTGGCCGCCCGGTTCCTGCGCGCGTTCGGATCCCCGAATCGCGTCGCCTGGAACCCGTTCGGGCAGGACGCGCTCCTCGCGGCGAACGAGGCGGTGTTCGGCGTCCGCGATCTCCCCGAGGTCGACATCGCCAACGCCCACTACCTCCTCTCCTTCAGCGGCGACTTCCTCGAGACGGGTATTTCGCCGGTCCATTTCGGCCGCGCCTACGGGCAGATGCGCCAGTCGCGCCCGACCGTCAGGGGAAAGTTCGTGCATTTCGGCCCCCGGCTCTCGATGACCGCGGCGAACGCGGACGTCTTCCTTCCGATCGCGCCGGGATCCGAGGGGGCGGCCGCGCTTGGGATCGCGCACGTGATGGTGAGGGAGAAGCTTGTTCCTTCCGCCGCCGCGGCCTCTTCCCTGTGGACCGCCGGGCTTTCGCGGATGACGCCGGAAGCCGTGGGGAAGACGACCGGCCTGCCCCCATCCGACATCGAGGCCGTCGCGCGCGAGTTCGCAAAAAATCCGCCGGGGCTTGCGATCGCGGGCGACGGCGCGGCCGGGTGCACGAACGGGACGTTCAACCTCGCGTGCGCCGCGCTCCTGAACGCGCTGGCGGGCAACGTGGGCAGGCCGGGGGGGATCTCTTTCCCGAACCGGCTGGCGGCGTTTTCTCGGTATGGATCCGACGCGGCGCTGTTGCTGCCCTCTCCCGAGAGCGGGTTCGCACACGTTCGGGACGCGGTAGAGAAGATGCGCAGGGGGGCCTTCGGGATGGCGCTGTTGTCCGGGGCGGCGAACCCCGCATTCACCCTTCCCGCGCAGCTCCAATTCGGGGAGGCGCTCCTGTCGGTTCCGCAGGTCGTGTCGTTCGCCTCCTTCCTGGACGAGACCACGTCCCTGTCCGACCTCGTGCTCCCCGTCCCGACGTACCTGGAGGAGTGGGGCGACGACATCGCGCCTGCAGGGCACTCGGGCAACGCAATCACCATGGCGCAGCCGGTCGTCGATCCATTCCGCGACACACGTTCGATGCCCGACATCCTGATCGCCGCGGCGAAGGAGCTGGGCGGTCCCGTCGCGGCCGCCCTGCCGTGGGCCGGCTTCCGGGATTGCGTGGAGAAGTCCTACGCCGGAATGGGGGTGAACCTTGAAGACGCCCGCAAGGATGGCGGGCTCTTCCCCGTGAAGGCGCCTGCGCCGCGCCCCGCGCCGAAGACGCAAAAACTTTCCCTGCCCAAAATCACGGAAGCGGAATTCGAAGGAGACCCGGCCCGCTACCCGCTCCTTCTCCACGTCTACCCATCCATCGCCCACTCCGACGGCCGCGGGGCGAACCTCTCCTGGTTGCAGGAGCTGCCCGATCCCGTCACCACCGCCGTGTGGCGCAACTGGGTCGAGGTGAACCCAAAGACCGCCGGAAAGCTGGGGCTTGCGGACGGCGACGGCGTCGTCGTTACCTCCCCCTTCGGATCGATGGAGGCTTTCGTCGTCCTCCACCCGGCGATGGCGCCTGACGTGGTCGCCCTGCCGCTGGGGCAGGGGCACACCCGGTACGGCAAGGACGCCGCGAACCGGGGGGGGAATCCCTTCTCGCTCCTGCCGTTGAAGGAGGAAAAGGGATCGAAGGGCCCGGCGCGACAGTCCACCCGGGTTTCCCTCGCGAAGGCGAAGCTCAAGGGAAGCCTGGTGCGGACCGTCAACGTCGAAGGGCAATGGAAGTACGAGAACATCCTGTGACGCGCGCGGAAGGACCGCCACGATGAAGCACAAGTGGGCGATGGTGATCGACATGGACCGCTGCACCGGCTGCGGGGCGTGCGTGGTCGCCTGCGTCGCGGAGAACAACATCCCGACCGCCGGGGAGGAAGAGGCCGGGAAGGGCCGCTTGATGCAATGGCTGCGGGTGTCCCGATACTGGAAGAAGGAAGGAGCGGAAACGCGCGCGATCTTCGTTCCCACCCCGTGCATGCACTGCGAGAAGGCGCCCTGCGAGATCGTCTGCCCGGTGTACGCCACCTACCACGACGAGGACGACCAACTGAACGCCATGGTGTACAACCGCTGCATCGGGACGAGGTACTGCGCCAACAACTGCCCCTACTCGGTCCGGGTGTTCAACTGGTGGGACCACAAGTGGGAAAAACCGTTGGACGAGCAGCTCAACCCGGACCTGTCGGTCCGGTCCCGGGGCGTGATGGAGAAATGCACCTATTGCATCCAGCGGATCCGCAGGGGGAAGGAGACGGCCCTTAAGGAAGGAAGGAAGATCCGGGACGGCGAAGTGATGCCCGCCTGCGCGCAAACGTGCCCCCCGGGGGCGATCCAGTTCGGCGATCTTCTCGACCCGGTCAGCGCCATCTCGCGGATGGTCAAGGATCCGCGGCTGTTCAAGCTGATGGAGCACAAGGGGACCGAGCCGAGCACGGTGTACCTGAAGAAGCAGAGGGGGCCCGGGCGATGAGCGAACGGCATCACCTGGCGCGGCACGAAGAAGGCAAGCTCTACGAGGAGCTCTCCCGGTCGAACCTCGTCACGACGAAGTCCTGGTACCTGGCGGCGGGGATCCTCCTCGCGGTCACGGCCGGAGCGGTAGGCGCCTTCCTCTACATGATGGCGACGGGCCTGGGCGTCACCGGCCTTTCCCGCCCCGTCATGTGGGGCACCATGATCATCCTCTTCGTCTTCTGGATCGGGGTTTCCCACTCGGGGACGCTCATCTCCGCGATCCTGCGGATCACCCAGGCCGGCTGGCGCGCGCCCGTCCTGCGCGGCGCGGAGGCGATGACGGTCTTCGCGCTGATGGTGGGCGGCCTCTTCCCCCTCATGCACCTGGGGCGGAACTGGCGCTTCTACTACATGATCCCCTACCCCAACGAGCGGATGCTGTGGCCGAACTTCCGTTCCCCCCTCCTGTGGGACATGGTGGCCATCAGCACCTACCTCACCGGGAGCATCCTGTTCCTCTACTTCGGGATGATCCCGGATCTCGCGATCGCGCGGGACCACTCCACGGGGTGGAGGAAGAAGCTATACACGATCCTCGCCGCCGGATTCCGGGGGACGCACTCCGAATGGCGCCGCTACCGCGTCGCCTCCACACTGTTCGCGGTCCTCATCATCCCCGTCGCCGTCTCGGTCCACTCGATCGTGAGCTGGGACTTCGCCATGGCGATGGTGCCGGGCTGGCACAGCACCATCTTCGCGCCGTATTTCGTGGCGGGGGCGATCTACTCCGGGATCGCCGGCGTCATCACCGTCATGGCGTTCCTGCGGCGCGTCTTCCGGCTGGAGAACTTCCTCACGGTGCAGCACTTCGACAACCTCGGAAAACTCCTCCTGACGATGACCCTCATCTGGGGCTACTTCTATTTCGCGGAGTTCCTGACCACCTGGTACAGCCGCCTCCCCGAGGACTGGGCGCTTGTAAGCTCCTACGGGGGGCACTTCCTGCCGCTTTTCCTCTTGATGCTTACGTGCAACTTCCTCCTTCCGCTGCCGGCCCTGTGCCTTTCCAGGGTGCGGCGGTCGGTCCCCGCTTTATTCGCCGTTTCCCTCGTCGTGAACATCGGGATGTTCGCGGAGCGGGCCCTGATCGTGGTGCCCTCCCTCGCGCGGCGGAACGACCCGTCCATATGGCTCAACTATTTCCCCACCTGGGTGGAGATGTCCTACATCGTGGGCTCCGTCGCGATGTTCTCCCTGCTCTACGTTCTGTTCTCCAAGATCCTGCCCGTCATGGCGATCAGCGACATCAAGGAGCATCTCTTCCGCACGACGGACCGATCCATCGGGGCGGCCACCGTCGCGTCGGTAGCCCAGGAGGAGGAAGGGGAAGGGAAATGAGCGGCGGAAGCAGGACGGTCATCATCGGGCTTTTCGACGCCGTGGAGTCGGCGGGAGCGGCCGCTCAGGCGCTGCGCGCCCTGCCGATTCCGGCCGCCGATGTCACGACGATCTCCTCCGTGGCGCTTCCGGACGGCGCTGTCGTCTCGGACCCCCGGCCGATCCGGTTCCCATGGGCCGTGGCCGTCTTCTGGTTCGTGGGGGCGGCCGCCGGGGCGGGCCTGACCCTCTATTCCTACCTGGTGTATCCCCTGGTCACGGCCGGCAAGCCGATCGCCTCCGTACCGCCGACGATCATCGTCACCTACGAGACGGCCATGCTGGCGGCTCTGCTTGCGACGCTCGTCGCCGGCTTCCTGTCCATCGGGCTGGCCAGGTTCTGGAAAAGGAAGGTGTTCGACCCGCGGATCCACGAGGGGAAGATCGCGGTGTGCGCCTATGTCACGCCCGGGGATCAGGCCCGGCGGGCCGCCGGCGCGCTTTCCGGGGCAGGTGGAACCGACGTCCGGATCGAGGAGGGGGTGCTGTGAGGGGCCGCCTTCCCGCGCTGCTTGCCGCCCTGGTCCTCGCGGCGGGGTCATTGACCGCCTGCGAGCGGATCGACCGGAACATGTGGGACAATCCGGCTTACAAGCCCCAGGAGGAGCCGGTCCGCCTGCCGCCGAAGGACTCGGTCCCCACGAAGGGAAAGGAGCGCAATCTCTCGATGGCCGAGGCCGTGAAACTCAAGAATCCCGTCGATCCATCGGAAGGGAATCTGTCGAAAGGAAAAGATCTCTACGGGATCTTCTGCGTGCCCTGCCACGGCGTCTCCGGCAAAGGGGACGGACCCGTAGGGAAAAAATACGTTCCCACCCCCGCCGACTTGCATGCCGGATCCCCTGTGTCCGCACTGCCCGACGGGGCGCTCTTCGCCATCCTTTCCAACGGTGCCGGCGGGATGCCGGCCTTCCGGGCGGATCTCACCCCCGACGAGCGGTGGCACGTCGTCGTCTATCTACGCACACTTAAGTGAGCGGCTTCCCGGCGTGATCTTCTTCTTGCTGAATGCCTGAAAAACAACCGGAGAACCGCATCCCCGAACCGGGGGATACGGTTCCCTCATCTTCTACAAGAGAGGTACTTCCCATGTGCAGGATGATCGGATTCGCATCCGCGGAGCCGTTGGACTTGGCCCCTTTCCTTGACGGCCTCTCCGACTTTTCACGACGCGGGAACCTGGTGGATGGATGGGAGCGGAGGGCGGGCGGGAACCATCCGAACGGGTGGGGGATCGCCTATCGCGCTGGGGGGGGGATACGGCTCCTGCGCAGCGGGAAGCCGGCCAACGCCGACCCGGCGCTCTCCGGGGTAAGGGTAACGACCGACCGGTTCATCGGACACGTCCGGTATGCCTCCAACATCGCGACGGTCAGCGCCTCCAACGCACACCCCTTCCTCGTCCGCGGTACGGCGCTTGCCCACAACGGTACCTTCCACGGGAAAATCGGGGAGGAGGCCCAGCGGCGCAACGTCAGCGACACACTCGTCTTCCTGGAGCGGCTGTCCGTGCTCTGGGAGGAAAAGGTCTTCTCACATCTCGGAGAGGCGCTGATGGCGATCCTGTGCGACCCCGGGCAGGTCGGGGATTATTCCGCCGCCAACCTGCTGATCGCATCCGGGGAGGCGCTTTTCGCGCTGCGGCACTGGCGCAGGAACGAGGACTACTACACGCTCTTCCTGAAGGACGGGCCCGGCCTGGCCGTCGCGGCGAGCCAGCCGCTGGACGACGGTCCCGGATGGCGGCCGTTTTGCAACGGGGAGCTGGTGGAGCTGCGCCCCGGGGCCCCACGTTCAGCGGTCCTCTTCGCGGCCGCCTGACCCGTCCATGGCCGAAGCCGTCGACCTGCGTTCCGATACCGTCACACTCCCCACGCCCGGGATGAGAAGGGCGATGGCGAGGGCGAAGGTCGGCGATTCCCGGCGGGGGGAGGACCCGTCCGTCCGCGCTCTCGAGGAACATTCCGCCGCCCTCTTCGGAAAGGAGGCGGGGAGGTTCTTCCCCTCCGGCACGATGGCGAACCTGTGCGCCGTGGCGGCTTGGACCCGCCCAGGCGACGGGATCGTTGCTTCTTCCGCATCCCACATCGCGGGACGCGAAAGCCCCGCCGTCTCCCATCTCGCTTCCGTTGTCATCCTGGGGATCGACGCCCCGGAGGGGATCTTCTCGGCGGAGGATGTTGCGGAGGCCATCGCCGCGGCGCCACGGCGCGTCGAGTCGAACGTGCGCCTGGTGACCGCCGAAAATACCCACAACGCCGGGGGAGGAACCGTCTTCCCCCTGGCCGCCCTGAAGCGCATCCGCACCGTGTGCGGAAAGGCTTCCATCCCCCTTCACCTCGACGGCTCGCGCATCTTCAATGCGTCGATCGCGTCCGGCGTGTCCCCGGCGTCCTACGGGAAGGTTTCCAACTCCTTGATGTTCTGCCTCTCCAAGGGCCTGGGGGCTCCGGTCGGCTCGGTCCTGGTGGGTTCCCGGGACTTCCTGAAGGATGTTCGGAGCATCGCCTTGCGGATCGGAGGCGGGATGCGACAGGCGGGAATCGTGGCCGCGGGGGGGCTCTACGCCCTCAGGCACCACATCGAGCGGCTCGCGGAGGACCACGATAACGCGCGGACGCTGGCGGCCGGGCTCAAAGAGATCCCCGGGGTGGAGGTCATCAACGCACCGGTGGAAACCAACATTGTCCTGTTCCGATGGAAAATGCCCTCGATGGGGCTTCCCGCTTTCCGGGAACAACTGGGTGCCGGCAAAGTGCTCCTGGAGGACCGGGGGTTCCCGCTCTTCCGGGCGGTCACCCACCTGGGGATCGGGAAAAAGGACGTTTCCCGCGCCGTGCGGGCGCTTCGGGAGGTTATCGTCGGGCGGGGTTCCTAATGGGAATCGGAGTGCTTCGCGATGTCCTCGGCGACTTCCCCCACCGTCTGCTTCATGAAACGATCCGCTTTCTTCTTCGCGGATTCGCCCGAGGAGGCCATCTTGGAGGGCCAGTTGCTTCCCTTGAGCACGAAGCCGCCGGTTCCCGCGATCTGGCGCTTCACCTTCCCCCCGCAGGTCGGGCATTTCGAGAGGGGCGGGGCGCTTATCTTCTGGGTCGTTTCGAACTCCCCGCACTTCCCGCACTTGTATTCATATGTCGGCACCCCGTCCCTCCGGTGGCAAAATAGTGACGTAATTATCTCATAATACGATCGCCGCCGGAGGCTTTCCCTTGTCCCTTTTTCTTCTTACCTTCTTCCTGATCTATGGCGGGACCCACGCCTACGCGCTGTCCAAGGCCCAGGCCGCCCTGGGGCTGGGTTGGAAGACGACCCTCGCCGCGATTCCCCTGCTCGCCGCGCTTCTTTGCGGCCCCTTGATCGTGTACGTTCTCGGAGAGCGCGGAATGGAGGGGGCCTCACGGGCCGCCTCCTGGATCGCGTACACGTGGATGGGGCTGCTCTTCTTCTTCACCTGGATGAACCTTGCCGTGGATGCCGCAAACCTCCTCGCGCGCCTTCTGACCTCCGTTTTCGGCGACGGGCCGCGCCCGTTCATCGCCTACGGCAGGCCCGCGTTCCTTTCCCTTGCGGGACTATCTGTCGTTCTGGGAATCGCCTCTTTCCTCGAAGCCTCGAACCTCCGGGTGGAGCGCATCCGGATCCTCACGGACAAGCTGCCGGCGGCAACGAAGCGGATCCGGGTCGCGCAGATCTCCGACGTCCACCTGGGGCTGATGGTCCGGCACCGGAAGGCTGCCGCCATCGCGGAACAAGTGCGGAACGCCACCCCGGATGTCTTGGTTGCCACGGGGGACCTCGTCGACGGCCGGATCAACCATCTCGACGGGCTCTCCGAGATCTTCCGGGAGATCCGCCCGCCTCTCGGCAAATACGCGGTAACGGGCAATCACGAATTCTACGCGGGGATCGGCCCGTCCCTCGATTTCATGCATCGCTCCGGCTTCACGGTCCTGAGGGGAGAGGCCGTTACGGTCGGAAACGTCCTGCGCCTCGTCGGGGTCGACGACCCGGCAGGCCGGTCTTTCGGTCCGGCCCCCGGGCGTTCGGAAGAAGAACTCCTGGGAAACGGGCCTTCCCCCCTCTTCACGCTCCTCCTCAAGCACCGACCCTTTTTATCCCCCGCCGCGCGGAAGGCGGCCGACCTTCAGCTCTCCGGCCACACGCACAACGGGCAGATCTTCCCCTTCCGGCTCCTGGTCCGGATCTGGTACCCGCTCCTCTCCGGCCTGTACGAGTCGAAGAACGGCGCAGCCCTCTACACCAGCCGGGGGACGGGGACCTGGGGCCCGCCGATGCGTTTCCTCTCCCCCCCCGAGATAACGATCATCGACATCGATCGCTCCCCGGCCCGGTTATAATCTTTGCCATGGCGACGTTTCTCTTCGTGACCGACCTGCACGGGAACCGGCGGAAGTACGAGCGGACGCTCGCGCTGGCGAAGAAACTGGGCGCGTTCCTCGTCATCAACGGCGGGGACATGTTTTCCCACGGGCGGATGCACGAGGAACAGGCCCGGTTCGTCCGGGAATTTCTCGATCCGCTCTTCGCGCAATACCAGGCGGCAGGGATCCGTCACCTGGGGTTATTGGCGAATGACGACCTGCGCGCGCACGACCCCCTGTTCGACGCCGCCTGCGGGAAATACCTCCTGGTGGAGAACCTTGCCGGTCGACGGATCTCCCTCGGGGCGCACGATTTCATCGGGATGAACCTCGTGACGGATTTTCCGTTCCGCCTGAAGGACCGCGCCCGGATGGATGCGCGCGACTTCACCTTCCCCCCGCAGTTCGGCGGCGGGATCCTCTCCCTCCCCGGTGGCTGGAAGGAGATTCCCGATTGGCCGGCGTACGCCAGGACTCTCCCCACGATCGAGGAGGAGCTTTACCGCCTTCCCGAGCCGAGGGATCCGGAGCATGCCGTTTATGTCCTCCACGGGCCGCCGTCGAGCCTGGGGCTCGACGTCTGCCGGGGAGGGGCTGCGGTGGGATCCGCGGCCACGCTCAAGTTCCTTGAACATCGCCAACCGCTTCTCTCGCTTCACGGGCACATCCACGAATCCCCCGAGGAGAGCGGCGTCTGGAAGGCGACCGTCGGCCGCACGATCTGCATCCAGCCGGGCCAGTCGGCCAACGGCCTCACCGTCGTTATCGGGAACCTGGAGACGATGAAGTTCGAGCGGCAGGTCATCGACGTATAGGAACGGGAGTACGGCATTCGACATGGGCAGGTCCACGACCTCATCGCGGCGAGCCAGCGGCGTCCAGCTTCCCATCATCCCGACGGTGGCGGGCTGGATCGCGGAGACCCCGGGGGCCATCTCGCTCGGCCAGGGAGTGGCGTACTACGGGCCCCCGCCACAAGCCATGCAGGTCCTCGATCGTTTTTCCTCGACTCCCGGAAGCCACCCGTACAAGCCCGACGCCGGGCTTCCCGAACTCCGGAAGGCGTTCGAGGGGAAACTTCGCACGGAGAACGGGATCTACGCCCCCTTCGAGCGGAGGATCATCGTCACCGCCGGCGCAAACCAGGCGTTCTTCAACGCCGTCCTGGCGATCTGCGACCCCGGCGACGAGGTGATCCTGATGACGCCCTACTACTTCAACCATGAAATGGCGATCGCGCTGGCAAGCTGCCGGGCGGTGTGCGTTCCGACGGACGGGAACTACCATCCGCGCGTCGGCGCGATCGAGGCGGCCTTGACGCCCAGGACGCGGGCGATCGTCACGGTGTCCCCGAACAACCCCACCGGCGTTGTCTATTCGAGGGAAACGCTTTCAGAGATCAATCGTCTATGCGCCAGGCGTGGGATCTACCACATCAGCGACGAGGCCTATGAGTACTTCACCTACGACGGCGCCGCGCACTTCTCCCCCGGCTCCCTGGGAGGCGAGGACCATACGATCTCGCTCTACAGCTGTTCCAAGGCATACGGGATGGCGAGCTGGCGGGTCGGGTTCCTGGTTGCGCCGGCGCATCTCTTCGACGACCTGATCAAGATCCAGGACACGGTGATCATCTGCGCCCCGGCGGTTTCCCAGGCGGTCGCCCTGGAGGCGCTGCGGATCGGGCGCGGCTACTGCCACCAGCACCTGGAGTCCATCGCGAAGGTCCGGCAACAGGTCCTTGAGCGTCTCTCGAGCGTTCCCGACCTCCTCACGATCCCCCCGTCGCAGGGGGCATTCTATTTCCTGGCAAAGGTGCGCACCTCGATGGGCGATCTCCCGCTTACCGAGCGGCTGGTCCGGAACCACAAGGTGGCCGTCATCCCCGGCGGGACGTTCGGGGTCACGGAGGGGTGCTGCCTGCGGATCGCCTACGGGAGCCTGAAGATGGAAACCGCCGTCGAAGGAACAGGCCGACTGATCGAGGGGCTGAGGGCAATCCTCGGCAGGTAGCGCGCCGCTTATTCCGCAGAGCGATCCGGCGGGGGAGCGTCGTCGATCAGGACGCCGTAGAGATTGCCTTCCGGGGGGGTCCCCCTTTTCTCGATGGAAACCGCGCATTCGTTTGCCGGAGGCTTGCCCTTTCGGTTATGCGCCACGAGCGCCTTCACGATGTTCCAGTCGATCTTTCCCTGGTTGGCCATCTCGGTGATTTCCTCGAGGGCGGTCCGGTTGTCGTAAGAGACCCTGCGATACGGCCTTGGGGAAATGAGCGCGTCGTAGACGTCGCACGTCACGACAATCTCCACCAGACGGTCCCGGAGGAGGATCCCCAGGGGATAGCCGGACCCGTCCTTCCTTTCGTGGTGCTCCGCGGCCACTTTGGCGGCGATGCATTTGAAGTCCTTCAGGTAATAACTGATCAACGCGAATCCGGCAACGGTGTGGTGTTCCAGGATGGCCCTTTCGGACCGTTGCAGCGGAGTGGTCTTTTTCAGGATCCGGAGCGGGACGCAGATCTTGCCGAAATCGTGCAATGGGCCGGCCGTTGCCTCCAGGATCTGATCCTCGAAATTCGACTCCAGATCCCGGGCCAGGAGGATCGACAACGCGAAAACCCTCAGGACATGGCGGTAGGTGTACGGATCGGCTCGCTGAAAGTAACGGAGGGTTTCCAGAACGGGTTGGGCCAGGGCCACCTTTTCCATGAGCGACTGGATGACGCCATTTTTCCGCGGATCTTCGAAAATACGCCGGAACGCCCCCTGGCGGAGAAATCCCTGGAGGTCCCGGCGAACGGTGCCGTACTCCAGCAAAGGCATCACCGGAAAGGATTTCCCCTTGACGGGACGGGACAGCTCGTCGAGGGTCTCCCGCGTAAGCAGCGTGCCCGCCGGAAGCAGTTGTCTGTGGTCCAGCGAATGGACCGGGAATCTCAGCCTGAGGATCGCCACAGAATCCCCCACCACTTCATGCCTATAAATCCGACTCTATCGAAAAAGAAAACGAAGTCAACACGGAAGTGAATAGGATTCAGTTCCGAGCGAACCATAGGCCAACCGGCAACGCGTGCGCCGCGCCCCGAAAATGCAAAAGCCCCGGTTTTCTTCCCTCCGGGGCTTTCACTCTCTCTCAAGAACGGGGGGTCGTCCCAATCCCCCGTTTCCCTCCCCGCAGATCGGTCATCCGTGCACAATAACCCGATCCCGCGGAAAAGCAGGGGGCCTTACGCGGCCCCCTTGCCGGTCACCAGGTTTTCTGGTCGTGGCATCCTGAAATACCGCCGGCGCCCGGATTGCACGTTGCGCCGTTGTACTGGAGCCCCGTCAGGAGCGTGGCCCTCGGGGCCTGCTCGAAGGCCGAGGTTGCGAGGTTCGTGAAATGGCCGAGCGCGAGCCTTGCGGTGTCGTGGCAGGACGTGCACCCGTTGCTGACATGCTTCCCGACGTTCGTGTGCCGTCCCGAGTTGTAGCTATTGAACTGCGCCGTACCCGAAGCGTGGCAACTCGTGCATCGGGTGTTCACATCGAGCGTTCCCGTCTGCCAGTTGAGGTTGGCCTGCCCGCCATGGCAGCTCACGTTCGAGCAGGTGAGCGCGGTTGCGCTGAACGACGACGCCCCGGTTTTCGCGTTGTACGTGGCGGGAAACGCCGCATCCCCGGGAGGAACCCGCAGTGCGTTCAACCCTGGCCGTGCGTTGGCACGGTTGTAATGGTTCAAGGTATTGGTCCCCAGCCCGTTGTGGCAAGTGTCACAGGAGATCGGGGTCCCCGCGCCGTTCAAGGCGATGTGCACGGGATGGGCCCCCGCGATGTTCGGATACGCCGCTCCCGCCGCCCCGTTCGGCGGGAAAGCGTGGCAGGAGGTGCAGTTCGTGAGCGTGAACGGCGACCCCGCGGTGTGGCACACGGTGCAAAGCGGCGCCGCGGAAATCGGTGAAGTTCCCGTGACCGCGTGGCAGCTCGAGCAGTCGTTCGTGAACGTGGGCTGCGTCGACTGCGTATGCGTGGGCGCAAGGAAGGGGACGGTATGGTTCGCCCCGCCGGGCCCTACCCCATGGCACAACGTGCTGTTGAAGCATCCCGGGGGGGTCCCCGCAGGCGCCGGCGTGGGCGGCGGATGCGGCGGGTTCGTGTTGGCCCCGCTGGCATGGCAGTTGATGCATACGACGGCGTTCGCCGGGTCCGTGTTCGTGTGCGTATTGCCCGTCCCGGTGAGGCGCCAGAGCCTGCGGGAATGAGGGGAGTTGACCCCGCTCCCGTGGCAGGCGGCGTTATTCAGGCAGGAGACGCCGGAACCCCCTCCGGCAAAATCGTTCCCATGGCAGATTCGGCAGGAGGCGAACCCCGAGCTGCCGGGCGCTCTCTTGGCCGAGGCGCCGTGCTCCGCGGGCAGCGCCCAGCTCGATTTCGTTCCGTGATGGCACGCGGACGTGAAGCAGGAAGTCTTTGCGATCCCTCCCGCCAGGTCGCTTCCGTGGCAGGATTCGCATTGCGTTGTATCCGAAATGGCGAAGGCGGTATGCGTCGAGAGGAATCCCGCCGGATGGCTACCGGACGGAGTAACGAGGTTCAGTCCGGAATCGCCGGTGCCCGTCGAGCACCCGGCGGAAAGAAGCACCCCGAAAAGCAGCAGAAAAACCCAAGGCCTTGTCGGCCGCAGATTCCTCGTTCCCGTCATCGTGTTTCCCCCTCCTTCGAACTCCGCAATGCTTTGCTCCCCCGCCCGCAGTCCTACCTGTGGCATGCCCTGCACCTGGCGTCGTTCTTATTGCCGTGGCAACGGAAGCAGGACCCTGGGTCCATCCTCCCGTCCAGCTGGTGCTGCACGATGTAATCGCCCCGATGCGGCAGCGCCAAGTCGGGGCGGTCACCCATCCGCGTGTCGGGCTTCAACTCCTCTTTCCGGGCATGGCAGCCCTGGCAGAACGACGGGCCGTGGCACGACTGGCACAGGTTCTGACCCTGGCGAGCATAAAGGCCGTGGTGCCGGACAAAAGCCGTCGAATGCCGGAAGGAGGCATACGGTTTGAGCGCCCCTGTGGAGATATCGGAATGGCACTCGCGGCAGTCCACCTGCGTCCAGCCCGCAAGCTCCTCAGGGTGTCTCGGAGGCACGGAAGGCGACTGAGAGATGGCGGAGCACCCCGCGATCAGGGCCGTAAAAACCGCTCCGAAAACGATCCCTTGGCATGCGCGTCGCATCATTTCTTCCCTCCCGTGCCGGACCCGAAAAACAGCGAAGCCCGGACGAGCCCGGCGTAATCCTTGTCGAACTGCGGACTCTTCGTGTACGTCAGGTCCCCCGACAACCGGAGAACTTCAAACAGCCGGTACCCCGCCGACCCCACGACGTGATAGGCGTTCTTCACCCCGCTGATCGCCTGCTTGTACTGCTGCGTAAGAGCATCCAGCGCAAACCGCCATTTTGCGGGAGAGTAGGTGGCATAGCCCCGATACTCCTGGTAGGCGTTCCGGTCTTTGTCCGCGCTGACCGTGGCCGCCGAGACTCCGGCCGCGTCCCGGTTGTTGTTGTAGACGTACTTCACCCCCAGCTCCCCTCGGGTGGCGTCGCCGACGGCCGCCGTGTCGTGCTTGATGCTCTTCGCACCCAGGGTCGCCGTAACGCTTTTGACCACTTCCCAGTCAAGGACGGCGAACACGGTCCGGACCCGGTCGGTGTTGTCGATCGTCGGAAACTGAAAGGCGGGGTTGAGTGTCGTCTGGAAGTAGTCCTTGTACTTGTAGGCCTCGTACCCCACCGACAGGTCGACTCCGGAGGCCGGCGCAAGCCGCAGCAGGTAGCGCTGGTATGCCAGGGCGCGGGTGGCGTCGTTGTACGTGGCGCGGCCGATGAGCTCAACGGGGCCGAAAGGCCGAAGCCAAAGGTCACCGCCGATCTCTTTCCGGTCCTCTCCCTGGAACTTCCCCTTTTCAATAAGGTAGCTCACGCCGAGCTCGGTGAATCCGGGCTTGGCGAAGAAGACCCTCCCCCCGTAGATCGAGTCACCCGTCTTCGTGGAAGTGATGGTGGCCTCCGCAGGCACGCCGCCGAAGACGGATAAGCCGAGGCCCACGGGGGTCCTGGCCTTGAGGAAGATACCGTCCATGATCTCGAAGGCCGCCCCTTCCGTCAGGAAGAATCGCCCCAAGCGCATCTCCCCGTTTCCCGTCGGGTGGAGATATTGCAGGTAGGCACTTCCGAGCTCACCGCTCGTCTTGCCGCTTCCGGTCGCATCCTGGAGGTCCTGACGACCCCAGCCGTAAAAGTGGAAGGAGAAGGGGGTCCCGCCCAGCTGACCCGCGTCGGCGGACAGGTATTCGTACAAGGGGGCGAATTGCTGGGTGGAGCTGCCGGGGAGATCCCTTTTGTAGTAGAGTAGATAGGTCTTCGAGGAAAGGGTGATGTCCGCGGCGCGCAATTCTGATGGAAACAGGGCAGCCAGAAGAAGCAGGGCGGCGGCACAACATAAAGTTGTCCGTTTCCCGGGGCAATTCCTTGACCTCGAAAGTCCCATCGCTTTCCCCCGATTGTTTTATTGATTGAAACTACTTTATATAATTAAACGGCTGACGCCAATTGCAATAAGAACCATCCCGTTCACCGGACCATGCAGGTCCTTCGAACACCTCATGGAAGAATGGGAAACTGACCAGGATGATAAAGACAGACCTGAAACAGACCGACAAATCAAGGGGATACACCCTGCCCCGCAATACGCTCCCCCCCCCGATCCTTCCTAAAGGTGGCGCGTTATACGCAATAATAGTGCCGACTCTCAACAAGAACCTCTCTCAAGGAGTCCCGATGAGTCTTCCGGCAGGGAGCAACGAACTGAAGTGCTCACAACACAAAAGAATATTGTGATGTCAAGAATCAGCCTTTTCTTTTCCGGCCATCCAGCGGTAACGATGGCGAAAAAAGGAACCGGGGAAAAAATGAAACTATAATAAGAATGATCTTACGATTTTGTATCCCGGGAGGAAGTATGAGGAACTTGCTCATTAGATTTTTTTTGGTCGCCATGATTCTCGCCGCTGGTGAAACCGGCGCTTTGGCCTTCATGAAGGAGGCCTGCGGATCCGGTGAATGCCGGGACTGCCACAGCCTGACTCGCGAGGAGGCCGGAAAACTTCTGTCCGGCATGGTCGACAACGTGCTAAACGTCGAGATGAGCCCGGTCCAGGGGCTATGGGTAGTGGATATCGTGAAAACGGGGAAGAAGATCCCCGTCTACATCGATTTTTCGAAAAAATACCTGCTCGGTGCCCAGATCATCCGGCTCAGCACGAAAGAGGACCTCACCGGCGCGAGGATGAACAAGCTGAACGAGGTCAAGGTCGACCTCTCCCGGATCCCGCTGGAAGATGCCCTCGTGATGGGGAAACCGTCCGCGAAGCGCCGGGTCATCGTGTTCAGCGACCCGGACTGCCATTTCTGCGGGAAGCTCCACGGGGAACTCCGAACCGTGACCGAAAAGGAGCCGGATG
>MGQW01000079.1 GCA_001798885.1 Deltaproteobacteria bacterium RBG_16_64_85 | reverse complement strand
CAAGTCGATCATCTGGGGATTCCCGTTCCTGACCGCAGGGATCATCACCGGGGCCGCTTGGGCGAACTACGCGTGGGGGACCTACTGGTCCTGGGACCCCAAGGAGACCTGGTCGCTGATCGTGTGGCTCGTGTACGCCGCATTCCTGCACGCCAGGATCACCCGTGGCTGGCACGGCAAGCGGGCTGCGATTCTTTCGATCGTGGGCTTCCTGGCGACCATCATGTGCTACCTGGGCGTCAACCTGGTCCTGTCCGGCCTCCACAGCTACGGGAGCTGAAGGGCCGTGCCAAACAGCCGGCGGGGGTTTTTTCAAACGGAGGATAAAACCGTGCCCCGATGACCTGCATCGTAGCATCATCGCGGAATGGTTGATTGGACTACTCATCTCGTGGAAAAAGGGGCGCTGGCGTGAGGCGTTTTCGCAAGACTCCGGTGGTCGCATGGGCTGTCTTTCTGGCCGTCTTCCTGCCGGGAGTCGGCGGATTCGGGGAAACCGTGCTCTGCATCGGTGCGGACGGCCACGTCGCCGTCGAGGCCGCCGTTTCACCCGGCGCCTGTTTTTCCGCTTCCGTGCAGGGGGATAATTCCGCCAACGACCCCGAACGGGAACGTTCGCGGACGGAGGACCGTTGCAGTCCCTGCGTGGATGTCCCCTCGCTTTCCGCGCCGTGGGCGAATACCGCGTTCTCCTTGCACCTTTCCGGACACGCAGCCTGGTTCGCGACGTCGCCGTCGCCGACCGCCCTTCAAGGCCATGAAATACCCGCTTCGACCGGCGAGGGGCTTCTCACCGTACGACCCTATGATCCCGCCGGCGCTCCCTGCGCCTTCCTTCGCACGACCGTTCTCCTGATCTAGACCTGCTCCATAGGACACTCCGGCATCGCTCAGCCTCATGAGCGATGAAGTTCCGGTCCGTTCCCATCCCGGCGCGGCACGGGGACAGGACGGCAATCGCTATTTGTCGAGGCCGCGAAACGACATGGTCATCGGTTCAAAGGAGGTGGCGGGATTGGGTTCTTCCATCGGATCAACGTTTTTGGCTCTGCTCGCTTTCCTGCTCGCGATAAACGTCGCGACGGCATCCGCCGCGGAGAAGGTCTTCGGTCTGGCGGAGGTCCTCTCCTACGCCTTGGAAAACAACGGGGCGATCAAGGTTTTGCGCGCCGAGAGGGGGCTGCGCGAGGCGGGGAAGATCCGGGCGGGCCTGCTCCCCAACCCTTCCCTGGAGTTCGAGGGCGCCGGCGATTTCCTCTTCGCGAACGAGGGCGAAAGGAGATTCTCCGCCGCCTGGTCCCAGGAGATCCTGACCGCCGGAAAAAGGACCAGGAGGCTCAAGGTCGCCGGGAAGGAGCTGGAGGAGTACGGCTACCGGATCGCCGACGCGGAACGGCTCCTTTCCGAGGAGGTCAAAATCGCCTTCTACGATCTCCTCCTGGCCGAACATCGGTTGAACCTTGCGGGGAGACTCGTGGAGATCAACGAGCAACTTCTGCGGGTCGCCCGGGACAGGTTCGAGGCCGGGGACATCCCGGAGCTGGAAGTGAACCTGGCCCGCGTGGAAGTGGCCAGGAGCCGGGGACGCAAGACGGAAGCGGAACGGGAAATCGAGCCGAGGCGGTTGAATCTCTTTTCCTCGATGGGCCTCCCACCGGGCTCGGAGGTCGCAATCACGGGCCCGCTCGAAAAAAAGGGGGGGTCGACCCGTATCGAAGATCTCAAGGCGCTGGCGCTTGCCCGGAGACCGGACCTGATGGCCCTGGCGGTCGAAAAGGAAAAAGCGGAAGCGGAAATCCTCCTGGCGAAGGCGGAGGGGATTCCCAACGTGACGGCCATGCTCTCCCTGGAGCGGGAGGATTCTTCGCTGAATGTCGGAGATATCACGGCGAAAGATCGCGACAAGCTGGTGGGGCTCAAGCTGTCGGTGCCCCTCCCTCTGTTCGACCGGAACCAGGCGGGGAAGAAGGAAGCGATTACGAGGAGGACAAGCGCCGAAAACCGATACCTCTCCGCCAGGAAGAATGTCGAGAGAGCCGTGGAAGCGGCTTTTTCCCGACTGATGTCCACGGGGAAATCGCTGTCGATCTACGACAAGGACATTTTCCCCCAAATCGAGGAAAACCTCCAGTTGACCCGGGAAGCCTATCGCCTGGGGGAGGTGGGCTTTCTCTCCGTGATCGAAGAGCAAAGGAAGTTTCTCGAAGTCAACGAAGGTTACCTGTCTGCTCTCCACGAATGGAACACGGAAATGGCCCGGCTTACGGCGGCGGCGGGAGGAGAGATCGAATGACGGACGCACCACGAACCGAATATGTCGGAGGAAACGGATGAAAAAGAGGGGGGCCTTTACGATCGTTGCGATCGCGGTCGCCGTCGTCCTGGGCGGCGCTTTTATTTACCGGGTAAGCCACATCGTGACAGGAGGAAAACCGGCGACCGCGGAAAAGAAGGAAACGGTCGCGGCCGGAACGGCCAGCGAGGGAAAGGAAGGCGGGGACAAGCAGTCCCGCGGCGTCCGTCTGAAACCGGAAATCCTGCAAGACCGCGCGGTCGTCGTGGAGATCGCGAAAAAGGTGACTCTGGGCGGTCTCGTCGCAGCGACCGGCAAGGTGGAATCCAACGCGGACCGGACCGCCCACGTCTCCCCCAGGATTCCCGGAAAGATCGTGTGGGCCGGCGCGAGCCTCGGGGACACCGTCGCCGCAGGGCAGGTCCTTGCCCGCCTGGACAGCGTGGAACTGGGGGAAGCCCTCTCCGCGTACTACAAGGCCCGGTCCCGGGTCGGCCTTGCGAAGGCCAACATGGAAAGGATAAGGACCCTGGTCGAGAAAAAGATCGCGGCCCGCAAGGAGATCCTGCAGGCGGAAACGGAATACCAGACGGCGATGTCGGAGCTCCACGCCGATGAGGAACGGCTGAGGCTCTACGGCCTCTCGCCCTCGGAATTCGAGGAGCACACGGAGGAGAAAAGAATCCTCCTCCCCGTCCACTCCCCCATCGCCGGGGTCGTGACCGGGAAGCATACGACCGTCGGTGAGCTGGCGGACCCTTCGAAAAACCTCTTCACGGTCGCCGACCTTTCCTCGGTGTGGGTGCTGGTCGACGTCAACGAGAGGGACCTGGCGAAGATCGAAAAGGGCAGGACAGCGGCCGTAAAGGTCGGGGCCTTTCCCGACAAAGTCTTTAGGGGGAGGGTGACCTACATAGCGGACCTGGTGGATGACGCCACCCGGACCGTGAAGGCGCGGATCGAGGTGGCGAACCCGGGCCGGAAGCTCAAGCCCGAGATGTTCGCCACGGTGGAGCTGGTCATCCCCCCGAGCGGCCGGCCGGTGTTGGCCGTCCCCGAGGAGGCCGTCGTCGAAATGGAAGGAAAGAAGCTCCTGTTCATCACCGGGGATGACGTCGAATTCCTACCCAGGGAGATCACGACCGGGGCCAAGGGGGGAAGCTGGACGGAAATCACGGCGGGCCTGAAAGAGGGAGAGCGGTACGCGGCCAAGGGCGGGTTCCTCCTGAAATCGGAACTCAAAAAAGGCGAACTCGGAGAGGAATAGGCCGATGATCGACAGAATCCTCAAATTCTCGCTGGAGCAGCGGCTGCTGGTCGTCATCGCGACCGTTCTACTGGTCGGCGCGGGCCTGTGGGCCATGAACCGGCTCCCCGTGGACGCATTCCCCGACGTCACGAGCATCCAGGTGCAGGTTCTCACCCAGGCGGGCGGGATGGCTCCCACTGAGGTGGAGAAGCAGATCACCTTCCCCATCGAGACCACGATGGGAGGGCTTCCCCGCCTCCAGGAGATCCGCTCCCTCTCCAAGATCGGCCTCTCCGTGATCACGGTGGTGTTCGAGGACGGAGTCGACATCTACTTCGCCCGGCAGCAGGTCTTCGAGCGCCTCCAGCAGGCCCGCGAGCGGCTCCCCAAAGGGATCGAGCCGCAGCTGGGACCTATCACAACCGGACTGGGCGAGATCTTTCATTACCTCGTCGAGGGGGAATACCACGACATCCGGGAGCTCCGGGCCCTTCAGGACTGGGTGGTCCGGCCGATCCTGCGGACGGTCCCCGGTGTCACCGACGTCAACTCCTTCGGCGGACAGGTGAAGCAGTACCAGGTCTTGCTCGACCCGGGGAAACTCAAGAGCCTCAAACTGACGATCCACGATGTCATGGAGGCCGTGGAGAAGAACAACGCCAACAGCGGAGCCGGTTACATCGAGCACCGGGAGGAACAGTACATCGTCCGGGGACTGGGCCTCGCCAGGGGCCTTGCCGACCTGGAACGGATCGTCGTGGCCTCCCGGAACGGGACGCCGATCCATCTCGACGACGTGGCGCAGCTCCGCATCGGCAGCGAACCCCGCCAGGGAGCGACGACCCGCGACGGGAAGGGCGAGGCGGTGGCCGGCATCGTGATGATGCTCCAGGGAGCCTCCAGCAGGGAGGTGGTCGCCGGCGTCAAGGAAAAGGTCAAGACCGTCCAGAAGCTTCTGCCGGCGGGCGTCCGCCTGGTTCCCTACTACGACCGGACCGAACTCGTCCGGAAGACCATCCGGACCGTCCGGAACAACCTCCTGGAGGGCGGCCTGCTGGTCGTGGCCGTGCTTTTCTATTTCCTTGGGAACGTCAGGGCAGCCCTCATCGTGGCCCTGGTCATTCCCCTATCCATGCTTTTTTCCTTCCTCGGGATGCACTGGCTCCGGCTTTCCGCCAACCTCATGACGCTGGGGGCCATCGACTTCGGGATGATCGTCGACGGCAGCGTCGTGTTGGTGGAGAACACCATGCGGCATCTCTCCGAGAGGAAGGACGGAGAGGGATTGGTCCACACGATCTTCGAATCGGCCCGGGAGGTCGCCCGTCCGATCGTCTTCGGGATCGGGATCATCATCATCGTTTATCTGCCCATCGTGACGCTCCGGGATATGGAGGGGAAGATGTTCTCCCCGATGGCTTACACCGTGGGGTTCGCGCTCCTGGGCTCCCTGATCCTGACGCTGACGCTCGTTCCGGTGCTCTGTTCCCTGCTCCTGAAAGGGAGAATCGTCGAGGAGAAGGACCCGTGGCTTCTCCGCGCCCTCCGGGAGGCATACCTCCCTGCGCTGCGGAAGGCAATGGCCCACCCGGGAAAGACGTTGGGCGTCACCGGCGCCGCATTGGCCTTCGCGCTGGCCCTTGTCCCCTTCCTCGGGAGCGAGTTCCTCCCGACCCTTGACGAGGGAAGCATCACGGTGCAGTCCTTCCGCCTTCCCTCGGTTTCCGTGACCGAAACGGTGAAGACCGCCGCCGCCGTGGAGAAGGCGCTCCTGTCCTTCCCCGAAGTGGAGAAGGTGGTCTCCCGGGCCGGGCGACCGGAAATCGCCAACGACCCGATGGGGATCGACATCTCCGATATCTCCGTCAACCTCAAGCCCCGCGGGGAATGGAAGACGGCCCGCGCCAAGGAGGAACTGGTGGACAAAATGCGGGAGCGGCTGGAAAACATCCCCGGCATGTCCTTCTCCTTTACACAGCCCATCGCCCTGCGCGTCGACGAGCTGGTTTCCGGAGTGAAGTCCCAGATCGCCGTGAAGGTCTTCGGCGACGACATGGAAACCCTGAAAATCAAGGGAGAGGAGATCGCCCGGGTCATCGAGAAGGTCCGGGGGGCCGCCGATGTCACCGTGGAGAAGACATCCGGCCTGGGCTACCTCCAGGTGGAGATCGACCGCGCGTCCATAGCCCGCTACGGCATCAACGTCAGCGACATCCAGGACGTCCTGGAAGTCGCCGTGGGCGGAAAAGCGGTTTCCGAGCTTTTCGAGGGGCAGAGGCGCTTCTCCATCGCGCTCCGGTTTCCCGAGCATCTGAGCAACGACGTGGAGAAGATCGGTGAGATCCTGGTCCCCGCCCCCGGGGGGGCGAGGATACCCGTCAGGCAACTGGGGCGGGTCTACACCGAGGAAGGGCCGGCCCAGATCTCCCGGGAAAACGGGTCCCGCCGGGTCGTCGTGGAGTGCAACGTGTCGGGGCGCGACATCGGCGGTTTCGTCGCCGATGCCCAGGAGGCCATCGAGGAGAAGGTGAAGTTTCCTCCCGGGTACCACATCACCTGGGGCGGACAGTTCGAGAACCAGCAGCGGGCGATGGCAAGGCTCTCCGTCATCCTCCCGATCTGCCTGGCCTTGATCTTCATCCTGCTCTTTTCCACCTTCGACTCGGTGCGCCAGGCGCTCCTCATCATCCTGAACGTCCCCTTCGCCCTCATCGGGGGGATCGTATCCCTCTTCCTCCGGGGACTGCCGCTCTCCGTCTCCGGAGCCGTGGGGTTCATCGCCCTTTTCGGCGTCGCCGTGCTCAACGGCATCGTCATGGTCTCCTACTTCAACAAGCTCCGCGAGAAAGGGGTGCCGCTGGACGACGCCATCCTGAAAGGGGCCGAGGTGAGGCTGCGCCCCGTCCTGATGACGGCCCTGGTCGCATCCTTGGGTTTCATTCCGATGGCCCTGTCCCAAGGAACCGGCGCGGAGGTGCAAAGGCCGCTGGCCACGGTCGTCATCGGGGGGCTGATCACCTCGACGCTCCTGACGCTGATCGTCCTGCCTACCCTCTACCGATGGTGGGAGGCAAGAATCGAAGCGAAAATCAACGACAAGGAGACTCCCGCATGAGACAGATCAAGTCGTTCGTCAGGTTTCGCACGCCTGCCCGCCGAGGAAACGCCTTGATGAGAAGCGTGAACGGATTCTTACTGGCAGCCATCGTTGGAACCGATCTCGCAGGCTGCATGACGACCTCCCAATTCATGCAGGCAAAATCCCAAACCGCGAGGAAAGACATCTTTAGCGAAGCAGACGAAAAGGGGGCTATCCCGAACGGATACGCCGACTTAGAAATCAGAACGTCCATCAAGACCCACGTGCAAGGGTACTATCCGCTCGAGTCGAAGGATTCCGTCCATGGAAAGAAAGGCTATCCCTTCGTGTTGAACATCGACGGCCAGGCCATCGTGTGGAAGGTCGACGGGCAGGAAGAAACACTCCCGGCCTATTTTGAGAATGGCGGGCGGAATCCCGAGGGAGGTACCGGCGTCAGGTACGTCATCCAGAAGAAAATCCGCCTTGCCGCAGGAGCCCACCGGCTGTACTTCGGTCTCCCGGCGGAGGATCATTATCGGGAGTTCGACGTGACATTGACGGCGGGCGGAACCTACGCCCTGACGTTCGAACCGGTCTATAAACAAAGAATCCCCGGTCTCCAAAGAATTCCCAATGTCCGGAGTTTTGCGAACGGTTTCGATCGATACGAAAAGGTGTGGACGGAGATACGTCCCGAACCCGAGGGCCGAACGGGACCGCAATGAACGGTGTACCGGCCTAAAACAGGGGGTGCTCCAGGGAAAGGTAAAGGAACACGCCATATTCGCCACTTGAAGGGCCAATACCGATCGGAACCCCGATCCCGGGCACAATCTGAAGTCCCGACTTGAAATTCATCGCGAACCGGAGGCCGGGGTTGATGAAGAACGATTTCTCCCTGTTTAGGAAACCGTCCCCCTGGATGGTTTCCTGGGTGCTTCCGACGGCTTCGGCAAGGAGGTTGAAGTTCTCCGAAAGGAGGTAAATGAGGCTCGCTCCGTAATTGAAGGCGGTCGTGTCCCTCCGGATGCCGCCCGGCCCCTTCGCATTTGGGATAAAGGTTATTCCGACGTTCCAATGGGTGACCCATTTGTCGAAGAGCTCCAGGCTGAGCGGGACGTTCGCCTGGAACCCGAGCGCGCCGTTCCCGAGGCCTTTCTCATCGTTACCGGTTGGAAGAATCAGTGACAGCCTTGGCGCAAGGGCGACCGGGGCCTTCAGAATAAGCTGGCGGCGGTAGTTCAACAGGATGTCGACGAGACCCGTCTCCGTGCCGTCGGAATGGAGGTGGTTGATCGGCACGGTCGCGGAGAGTTGATGCGTTTCGTCGGGAACGGGCCACTCCTCGGTGAAGGTATAGTTCCAGGATTTGCCCTTCATGTACTGGAGCGACTGGATATGCTGAATTACTCCCGCTTCCTGGTTGTAGGCCTCCTCCAGCAGAAACGAGTTGTCGCGGATCTTATTCGTCTCCTCCGCCGCGCCCGGAAGCACCGTTGCAAGGATCGCCAGGATTCCCAGGATCCCCAGCTCGCCCGCCCTTCTCGCCGTTCCGAGCCTCGACACGGGGCCCAATCCCTCCCAAAGGGTGAAGTTCTCTCCGACAGTCTAATCGCCTCCGCACGCGGGAGGATCTTTTTTTTTCATTCCCTGGGTCGTAAGGATACCGAGATTCTTGACCGGGACGGCACGACGCCCTTCCTGCATTTCCCCGAGGAACTGCAACCGTTGCGCAAGTTGGGATAGCGGAAAAAAGGCCGCTTGGGAATAAAAAATGTGGCGGGCGATATATACGGCGCTGCGCGCCAAGATACTCTCCCGGGAAAATCGGCGCGCTTGGAATACTTACGATCGCGTACCCCGGATTCGGGGGTCGAAAACAAACGGCGTTGGCTTGCCGATCAAAACTCGAGCGAACTGCGGGTGTGCCGGATTTAGGAGGACGTTGTTCTCCTCCGGGATCACAGCGGACGGCACACAAAGAATCGCCGTCTCCGCTTTTCGAAGCCATTCCTCCCCTATCTCCTTTAATTTGACCGGCGAGGGCGAGGAACGCCAATCGACGGGCAGATCGCGCGCCTCCACGCGGGAAACCGCGATGTCGTCCGGAATTTGGGCGGTAATGACCACGAGATCCGACGGAAGGCCTTTACCATCGATGTTGACCAGATACTCGAGGGTCGCAAGGGATAGAGACGACGACGTGTAGACGACGGGGATGCCTGGGCGATTCCACCGGCCTCCATAATCCGCTGCCCCCCGGCCGCTGTAAGACCCGCCGGCGTACCTCGCGCGGCAGATTCGCCAGCAGCCGATCAACTATGGATCCCGTGCTCGATTCGCCCAAGGATCGCCTCCACTTCGGGGAGACCGTTCTCGGCCATGATCACCGACAGCGGGACTTTGCCTCCCAGCGCCCGATTTGGCGCGAGCAGCCAGCGCGCGGCCTTTTCGCTGTCGCCGATGGCTTCCGTGGCCCGGGCCGTGATCCGCGCGATCCTAGCCAGCCGGTTGGATTCCTCTTCGGTAAACCTCTTCTCCTTCCTTCTGCGGGCCAGCGTCCGCGGCGGGATGTCCAGCAGCGAAACCGCCTCGCTTTGCTTGAGCCCCAGGGTCCCCGCCAAGGCATCAAGTGTCTTCAGGGGCAAACCCTTTTTAAGGGCCACGAGGAACCCGTCGAAGGTCGTCGCGTGCTTCCCGATCAACCTTTCTCCCCCGAGGATGTTCACGATCGCTGCTTCGTACACGGCGGCACCTCCTTGCCATCTGGCCTATATCTTAATGCCATCAGGCCCAAGTGTCAATACGGAGAGATGGTGTATGGAGAGGATAAAAATTACCGGCATTCCCCCGTTCCGTTTCCGTTGTACGTGTCCTCGGCGATGCGCCCGTGATTCAGCATGATCCTCCGCTGGGCAAGGTTTCCCAGGACGCGGTCATGAGTCACGACGATGATGGTCTTGCCCCCCCTGTGAAGTTTGTGGAAGATCTCGAAGACCTTCTCTTCGTTTGCCTCGTCCAGGTTTCCCGTCGGCTCGTCGGCCAGGATGACCCCGGGGTCGTTCACCAGCGCCCGGGCGATGCACGCGCGCTGCTGTTCCCCTCCCGAAAGTTGAGAAGGGAGGTGCGAGGCGCGATGCCCCATCCCCACGGATTCCAGCATCTCGCGGGCCTGTCCTTCATCCACCATGGAGTGGAAATACTGGGCCAGCATCACGTTTTCCCGCACGGTGAGATAGGGGATGAGGTAGAACTGCTGGAACACCAGTCCGATGTTCTCCCGGCGGAAAACCGCCGCTTCGGCCGGCGCGAGACCGGCGATGTCCGTGCCCAGCAGCCTCACCCGGCCGGTCGTTGGTCTATCGAGACCGTCCAGAAGGTTCAGGAAGGTCGTTTTCCCCGAGCCCGACGGTCCCATGACGGCCACCCATTCCCCCCGCGGGATCCGCAGGCTGATGTGGTCGAGGGCCTTCACCTCGCCGGGATAAACCTTGCTGACTTCGGTAAATGTTACGGCTGCTTCTTCCATCATTCCCCCCTGAGTGCGATGGCAGGATCCAGTTTCAGGGCGCGCCTCGCGCCCGCGCCGCCCGCCAGCAGGGCGACGCCTACGGTGACGGCCAATGCGGCCAGAAAAGATGTCCAATGGGGCGTGACCGAGACCTGGAAAATGCGGAGCGTTACCCCTTGAGCCAGGAACGTGCCCAGAAGGAAACCGGCGGCGGCGCCTACGGCCCCAAGTACCGCGCTTTCATAGAGAAGAAAGAGCACGATCAATCGCCTTTTTGCCCCCAGCGCCTGGAACAGGGCCAGCTCCTGCCGGCGCTCCGCCACGCGGGCCAGGACGGCGGCGGAAACCCCGAGAGACGACAGCGACAGGACGGCAAGAAGCGCGAGCGCCGACAGGAGCTTGATCTTTTCAAGGGTCTTCTGTTCGCCGTGCAGGATCTGGCGCAACGGTTTCACGGCGACGCCCGCATGCGTGGCATCCAACCGTTCGGCCAGGAGTCCGATCCCCTTCTCTCCCCCCGGTACGGACAGCAGGGCGTAGGAGGTCAAGGGCGGCGGCATCCTCGAGGTTGGCGCTTCGGCGCCCTCCGTGGAGGCAGGAACGGGGAGAAAGATCCTGTCCTCATCCTCGTCGCCGGATTCGAAGACCCCGGTAATCCGTATCCGGCTTTCCTGGCCGGGACGGGTCCATCGGATCGTCCATTCCGACCCCTCCTTGATCCCGAAGGCAGCCGCGGCCCGCATGCCCGCCAAACCTTCCCCAGGCGACACGGGGCGCCTGCCCCGCACCACCCAGTAAGGGGTCATTCCGGATAATTCCTTCGGATCGGCCGTGATGACGGCCGCCGGCTTGCCTTTCAGGGTGCCGACCCGTCCCTGGAGCACGGCTATTCTCGCATCCGCTCCCACCGCCAACCCCTTCACCGCTTCCCATTTCGGAGACATCCCGACCGATCCCGGCGCCGTCATCCCGCCGGAAGGTTCCGCGTCCGAATAGACGACGGCGTTCGCCCCGAGACGGCGCAGGGAACCGCTCATTTTCTTCTCCGCGTCGACGGCGAGAGCGGCGAACAAGGTGACCAGCGCCGCGCAG
>MGQW01000078.1:6777-31044 GCA_001798885.1 Deltaproteobacteria bacterium RBG_16_64_85 | reverse complement strand
GGACGACGGCCACCTGGAGGATTTCGATCTCGTTGAGGTCGAGCATGCCGTTGCGGCCTCCGTCAGCCGGGATTCTTCTTGACGTAATCGTCCAGCGCGGATTTGACGGCTTCCTCCGCCATCACGGAGCAGTGGATCTTGACCGGGGGGAGCCCGTCGAGCGCATCCGCTACGTGCTGGTTCGTGATGGCCCGCGCCTCCTCGATCGTCCTGCCCGTGATCATCTCCGTCAGCATCGAGCTGGAGGCGATCGCCGCGCCGCACCCGAAGGTCCGGAACTTCGCCTCCACGATTTTGCCCTCCTCCACCTTGAGGTAGAGCCGCATCATGTCCCCGCAGGCGGGGTTGCCGACCTCGCCGATCCCGTCGGCGTTCTCGATCTCACCGACGTTTCTCGGATTCATGAAGTGGTCCATCACCTTCGCGCTGTAAGGTCCCGCCGCCATGGCCATGGCTACCTGCCTCCCCGTGCTTTCCGCTTCTGGTAATCGAGATACGTCGGCGACATCTCCCAGAGCCGCTTCACGATCCCCGGGAGGACGCTCAAGACCTCGTCGACCTCTGCCTCGGTGCTTCCTTTTCCCATGCTGAAGGTGATCGAGCCCGTGCAGATGTCGGAGGGGACCCCGATCGCCCGAAGGACCGGGGACGCCACGAGATCCTCCTCGTCGTGCCCCCGCAGGTTCGAGCTGCACGCCGACCCCGAGGCCGCCATCACCCCGTGGACGTTGAGGAACAGGAGCAGGGACTCCCCTTCGGCGTATTCCACCCAGAAGCTCACGTGCCCGGGGAGCCGGTCCGTCGGGTGTCCCGTGAAATGGAGATGTTCGACCGTGGCCGCGATTCCCTCCCAAAGCCGCTTGCCGAGCCGTCGCAGGCGGGAATCCCGTTCCCCCATCTCGATTTTTGCGATCCGGGCGGCCGCGCCCATGCCGACGATGCCGGGGACGTTCTCGGTGCCCGCCCGAAACCCTCTCTCCTGGAAACCCCCGTCGACCTGGGAAACGAGCGACACCCCCTCGCGGACAAAGAGCGCGCCCGTCCCCTTGGGGCCGTAGAAGTTGTGCGCGGAAAGCGTGACCAGGTCCGCCCCGGTCTCCCGGACGTTCAGGGGGATGTGGCCGGCGGAAGCCGTGGCATCGGTGTGGAAGAGAACCCCCCGCTCCCGGGCGATCCGCCCGATTTCGGCCACGGGCTCGATCGTCCCGATCTCCGAATTGGCGTGCATCACCGAAACGAGCGCTGTATCCGGGCGGATGGCCCTGCGGACATCCCCGGGATCGACCCTCCCGTCGGAGTCCACCTTCAAGGTCGTGACCTCGTACCCCCGGTTGCGCAGGGGGATCAGGGCGTTTTGCACCGAGAAGTGCTCCACGTCCGAGACGACGATGTGCCTGCCTTTTTTTCCGTTCGCCTCGGCGGCCCCCTTGACCGCCAGGTTGTTCGCCTCCGTCGCCCCCGAGGTGAAGACGATTTCGTCGGGGCTGGCATCGAGCAGCGACGCAACCTCCGACCGCGCTGCGTCCACTGCCTTGAGCGCAGCCTGCCCCTGGTCGTGGATGTGCGACGAGGGGTTGCCGTAAAGCTCCAGGAAGTACGGCTTCATCGCCTCGAAGACGCGGGAATCGAGGGGGGTTGTCGAGATGTGGTCGAAGAAGATGCGCGCCATCGGCCGTTTCCCTTGATTACTCCTTCACCTTGAATTCGGCCATCTTGTCGCGGATCAGCTGGATGTGGCCCTTCTCCTCTTCGGCAAGGAACGCGAACATCGCCTTCATGGAGGGGATCTCCGATTCCTGGGATCCTTTCCGGTACTCCCCGTAGTTCTGCAGCTCGAGCCGCAGTGCCATGCGCAGTACTTCCTCCATCGTCCATTTCGCCATGGATGTCCTCCCGCAGGGTGATCCTGCTGAAGCGGGCGCGCCCGCCCCGTTGCGTCTGATTCTCCGGTTACCGGTTATAGGATACTTGAGGATCAAGTTGTTGTACAATTCCCCGAATGAAGAAACTCCCCCTGTTCCTGGCCGGGATCCTCGCCCTGGCCTTCATCGCGGCCCTTCCCTGGTACCGCGGCTGGCAGCCGGCCTCGCAGAACGCCCGGGAAGGACCGGCTCCCATGGCCGGGGGGGGGGCCGGCCGGATGGCCCCGCCGTTTTCCCTGCGCGACATCAGCGGGAACAGCATCAGCTCCACCCGGTTCGCGGGAAAGCCGATCGTCATCAACTTCTTCGCGACCTGGTGCCCTCCCTGCCGCCAGGAGATCCCCGGCTTCGTCGAGGTCTACAACAAGTACCGCGGCAACGGCTTCGAGCTCGTGGGGATCTCGCTCGACATGGACACGAAGGGAAACCTCCCGGCGTTCCTGACACAGAACCGGGTCGAATACCGGATCCTCATGGGCGACATGGCCACCGCCCGGGCCTACGGCGGCGTCAGCACCATCCCCACCACCTTCTTCGTGGGGAAGGACGGCATCATCAAGAACGTCCACATCGGCTACCTCGACAAGGACACCTTCGAGCGCGAAGTCCGCAAGCTTCTGTAAACCAGCGGCCCCTTCTGCGGCTTCGTTCCCGCAGCAGGGGGGTCTGAGCGAGGCTTTCAGGCAAAGGTTGAGCGCAGGCTTGCGGTTCCCGGCAAGCCGAGCGACTTCGCTGCCGGCCCCCCTGCGAGGCAACGAAGCCGCTCGGGAGGGGCTGTTAGGGGTTGCGGGAAAAAACGACGGGAGGCGAAAAGGTGTGCTTTCGCCTCCCGTCCATTGTCACCACTCGCTGTTACGAGGAATGTGCCTCTACGCCGGAACGCACGCGGCGGTGGGGCACACCCCCGCGCAGGCGGCGCAATCGGTGCACTTCTCCGCATCGATGATGTAGACGGGGTCCCCCACCGCAATGCACTCGGCGGGGCACTCCGGTACGCACACGTCGCAGGCGATGCATTCCTCCGTGATCTTGTACGCCATGTTGCCTCCCTAGGATGTCTGTCGGTTCACACCACTTGTTCCACTCGCTTTACCGAGGGAATCTCTTCCTTGAGCGCCACCTCGATGCCGCCTTTCAGCGTCATCGTTGCCATCGGGCACCCACCACATGCGCCGGTGAGGCGCACCTTCACCACACCCCCCTCGACGTCGACAAGTTCCACGTCTCCCCCGTCCGCCTGGAGGGCGGGGCGAATCTTGTCCAGTACCCTTTCAACTTCCAATCTCATGGAGGTACCTCCCTTTTTGATCTCCCATTATTATACGATGTCATTCCCCGGTCCGTCGTTCCTTGATGAAAATCAATCCGCGGACAGCATTTCGTAGCCGCCCTTTTTGAGCGCGGCCTTCAAAAGCTTGTAATTCTTCGTCTCGACGCGGAGGACGAGGATTTTCCTGTCCGGGTCGTCGTTCGTCGCCGTGGCCACGGACACGATATTGACGTCGAAATCCTTCATCAGCTTCAGGACCTCGAAGAGCATCCCGGGCCGGTTCGGAAGGGAGAGCTCCATCCGGTAGCCGGGCCCGCTCACCCCCATCGACTCGATGAAGGCGTCCAGGATGTCGGTCTCCGTGATGATCCCCACGAGTTTCCCTTCCTCGATTACCGGCAAGCAGCCGATCTTCTTCTCCCGCATGATGAGGGCCGCCTCCTCGATGGGGGCGGACGACGAGATGGTGTAGGGCCGTCGCGTCATGATCTGCTTGACCTTCACCTTGTCGAGCAGGTAGTAGATCTCCCGGATCTCGAGGGCGGTCGCCGGAGATGGGGAGGCCTGCTTGATGTCGCGCTCGCTAACGATCCCGACCAGCTTTTCTCCATCTTTGAGCACCGGGAGGTGCCGGATCTCGCGCTCTTTCAGGAGGTCCATCGCCTTCTTCATCGAGTCGTTCTCATCCACGAAAACGGGGTTCCTCATCATGCGCTTCGCTACGTTCATCATCTTCCCTCCTGTGATGTCCCGCCGTAATGAGCACCGGTCAGGTGAAGTATTGTCGAACCAGGTCGAACGTGTGAGTCAGATCGGCGTTGGAAACCAGGAAGTAGAGCAACCCTTCCTTTTCCCAGTAGACGAACGAGATTCCTTCCTTCTCCCACGAGAGGAAGGAGGACTCGGAAAACAGCGGCGAGTCCTTTCCTCCGCGGAGCGTGTCCGGCCGCACGATCAGGAGGAGATACGATTCCTCCCCGAAGGCGAGGTGCACCGCCGCCGCGGCCTGCTTCCCGATCTTCTCGCGGGTCGCGCTCCTGTAGGAAAAGAGCCGCTCGTCTCTGGGAAGCACCACCCGCACTCCTACCCATCCCCGGATCCCCTCCTCGACGACGCCGGGATCCAGCGGGACGCCCTTCGTCCCTGCCTTCTGGGACGCGGCGAACATGCGCTGAGCTTCCCGCGCCATCCCTTCCACCCTCCGGGTCCCCGAGTCGCGCAACATGCGGTAGCCGACGACGGCGACGGTCAGGGTCAGGAAGATCAGGACGACCGACAGTCGGGGCCGGAAGTTCCACAGCCCGAACAGGGAAGACCGCTGAGTCTCGGCGTCACCACTCAATGATTTCCACCCCGAGGGCGCGCATCAGCGTCCGCGTCGCGGAGTGAACCCTCCCGCCGAAGAACACCACCTCGCGCACCTTCCTGTTTTCCAGCCATTCCTTCGACGTCACGAACTCCCCGGTTACCCGGACCGAGTGCCCTTCCTTTTCCCCGCCGGAGATCAGGAAGTCGCGTCGGGTTTCCGAGGAGATCCCGGCTTCCTTGAGCATCCGCCGGAAGATCTCCCTTCCAGGCTCGTCCTTCGGGACGGGAAACACCGTGAAGCCCGAGTCCCTGACGAGCGTCCGGAGGGCGGGCGACATCTTCCCGGTGTCCGCGACGTACCGACGTCCTCCCGTCTCGAAAGTCCGCTCGGGCTGGACGATCAACTGGAATGCGTCCGCCTTCCCGCCGATCTTCAGGCGCTCGCCTTCCTTCTTCGGTATGCCCATGTAATCGAGCGCGAAATCCAGGGCGGCGAGCCCTCCCGGCGGGACCGCCATGCGTTGAGGCGCGTCGGCGCCGGTAGTGTCGTCGATCCCGACGAGGAATCCCTCGAGCGCCGAGGGGTCGATGGCGAACGGGAGCACGCGGATGCCCACGCGGTCGGCATAAAGGAGGACGGCGCCCAGGTCCCCCGAGGGCTTCTCCGGCACCTCCTTGATGAGGATCACCTCGCCGGAGAGCAGGCTCCTGGGTGTCCGCAGGACCACCCAGTCGGCCGGAAGGGTGACGGAGACCCCCACTCCGATGACAAGGGGGCGGGAGATCCCCCCCTTGACCGAATGATACCCCGATGCCTGGAGGAGCCTGTGTAGGATCTCCCCCGCGTCCCGGGTCCCCTCAAGGGAAACCACCCGGTAGTTCTTCCAGGTTTCCGTTATCAGGGATCGTATGTTCTGAGGCAGCGACCCCCTGAAATCGATCAACGCCTGCGTGCCGTTCGTGAAGCGCGCGACAGGGAAATCCTCAAGGTTCAATATCACCTCCCCGCCGGAGGGTACGGGAAGGTAAAGCGTGCCGCGGTCGGCCAGCTTCTCCCCAAGGCCTGCGAGAATATCCGTCAGCAGGCCCCGGTAGGGTGGCCTGGGGACGGGGAGCGCCGCCTCTTCCTTCTTCGCACGCTCCGTTTTCGCATGCTCCTTCGAGGTTTGCATCACCGGCGCGGACGCCTGGGGCGCGGAGGGCGCGCGGATCTGGGCCTCCGGCTTGGCCGAATCGGCAACTGCCGGGACCGGCTCCGGGGGGACGTCCCTGGACAACGCGACGGCAGGCGCTTCCTCGGATGCCGTTACGGAAGGGGCTTCCTGCGGCTGCTCGTAGTACGCCGCGGTCGGAAGCAGAATGGTCGTTCCCGCGAAGATCCGGTCCACGTCGCGGACGGATTCGTTGATCTCCTTCACCGCCTCCAGGTACCGGGGAAGGTCTCCGCGGGAAACTCCCTGCCTCTTCAGGAGCTTCGTCAGATTGTCCCCCTTGACCACGCGGTGGGCAGCCGCCTTCCCCTCGAGACCCGGGGGAATCCTCGGGAAGGAGGCAAGCGACGGAAGGAGGATTTCCTGGCCTGGCTTGAGCTTTCCCGGGTCGGCGACCGCGGGATTGGCCCGCTTGAACTCCCTGAGGAGGGAGGCGTATTCCGCAGGGAAAACCGGATTTTTACGGTTGAGGATCCTCCAGAAGCTTTCCCCTTCCATGACGGTGTGGACTTCGTAGAAGTTCTTCTTCCCCTCGGAGGTGTCCGCGAAGATCTTCTTCTCCAGGAAGATCTTCGGGCGCTCCTCTTCCTGCGCCGGCGCGGCAACGCCCAGCAGGAGAACCGTGGCTCCTACCGCAAGGAATCCCGGCCTCAATATCCCTCGCCGGTGAATGTGCATACTCCCCCGCTCACTCCGACCGTTTTGTACATCTTGGGGCTTTCCCACGGCTTGTCGAGTATGCCGTCGTGGATCGCCCAGCTCCTCCCACGGACCGTCTTCCAGTACTCCTGCTTCCGGAAAGGGGTGCTGCCGTCCAGCCGCGCGTGGAGCACGCCCCCGGGGCGAAATTCCCGGTCGATCCCCTCCATCATCTCCCTTCCTTTGACATATTGGAAGCCGCCGCGTTCATACAGGACGGCGCTGTTGTAGCTCATAGGCTCGAGGAAGTAGAACCGGTGTCCGACGCTGACGAAGAATTCGTCCCAGCAGGAGATGAGGTCCCGCATGGCCCGCAGGCCGCGCCGGACCTGGGCGGGGGCAAGTCCCGCCTCCATCGCGCGGATCTCCTCCGGGATATTCCTGCGCGCGGTCCCGAAGTACGTGTCCTGCCCGTTCTCGTCCACGTCGATGTTGAACCGCTCCCCGTCGGGATCGTTCACGATGATGAAGGAGATCTCCATCTGCCCGAACGGCGAGTTGGACACGTCGAGGAAATAGGAGGCGTCCCGGTCTCCCGGATCCCGCCGGAGGTCGATCTGGAAAAACGGCATGTTTTCGGGGCAAGCGAACTTTACGCACCGCGCCCCGGCCGGGTTGGCATACGTCTCCCGGTCGATGGAGAACATCTCCAGAAAGCGCGCCGGGATGAGGACGGACAGGAGCCGCTCACGCTCCTTTTCCGCCATCTTGTTGATTTCGTAAATCGTTGTGGGCAAGGGGATTAACTAATCTTTCTCATAGAGGGCATCGAGCAGCATCCCGTACTTCTGGATGACCACCTTCCGCTTGACCTTCAGCGTGGGCGTCAGCTCGCCGGTCTCCTGCGAGAAGTCCGTCCCGAGAAGGACGAACTTCTTGATCTGCTCGAAGGAGGCCAGCGACCGGTTCATCTCCTCCACGCGGGCGCTCATCATCGCGATGACGCGGGGGTCTTTCGCGAGCGCCACCGGGTCCCGCTCCGGGATCCCGTTCTCCCCCGCCCACCTGACGAGTTCCTCGGGGACCAAGGTCAGGATCGCCGTCAGGTACTTCTTCCGGTCCCCGTAGACGAACGACTGGCTGATGAACCGATCGTTCTTGAGAAGGTTTTCGATGTTCTGGGGAGCCACGTTCTTCCCCCCGGAAGTCACGATGATGTCCTTCTTGCGGTCCGTGATCCGCAGGAACCCGTCCGCGTCGATCGCCCCGATGTCGCCGGAGTGGAACCATCTTTCCTGGTCGATCGCTTCCCGCGTCGCCGCCGGGTCGCGGTAATATTCCTTGAATACATGGGGGCCGCGGATGAGGATTTCTCCGTCGGAAGCGATCCTGACCTCCGTGCCGGGGATCGGTTTGCCGACGGTACCGAACCTGAAGTTCTCCTCCGATTGGGCGGACACCACGGAGGGCGTTTCCGTCAGGCCGTACCCCTCGAGGATGAGGATCCCCATGGCGTGGAAGAACTCCGCGATCTCCCGGGCAAGCGGCGCCCCCCCCGACACGAAGAAGCGGAGCCGCCCTCCCAGCCGGTCCCGGATCTTCCCGAACACGAGCCGGTCGGCCAGGGAGAACTTGAACCCCAGCAATCCGCCGACCGGCTCCCGCCGCTGCTTCAGCGCCGAGACCTCGCGCCCCACGGAGAGCGCCCATTGGAAGATCGATTTTTTCAGCCCCCCTTCCTGTTGCACCTTGCCGAGGACCGCGGCGTAGAACTTTTCGTACAGGCGGGGGACGCTGATCATGATATGCGGGCGGATGGCCGGCAGGTCCTCGGCCACCGTCTGAAGACCCCGGGCGAACGCCGTGACCGCCATCACATCGAAGGAGAGAAAGTGTTCGAACCGGCCCAGGACGTGCGCCAGCGGGAGGAACTGGAGCATGACCGAGCCCCGCGGCACGCAGCAGATCTCCTGTGTGGACGTCACGTCGAAGGCGACGTTGCTGTGCCGGATCACCACGCCTTTCGGGGGCCCTGTGGTCCCCGAGGTGTAGATGATCGTCAGGTCGTCCTCCGGACGGATCTCCTGCGCCCGCGACTCCAGCGCGCCCGGGTGCGCCGCTGCGTATTCGGCGCCCCTCGTGCGGAGGCCGGCAAGGCCGACCGTGCCTTCCTTCCCCTCGGGGTTCCCGGTGAGCAGGATCACGGTGGACAGCTCCGGCAGTCTCCTCCTCGCTCCGGCCACCTTGTTCCACTGGGACTCGTCCTCGACGAACGCCGCGCGAGCCCCCGAGTGGGCCAAAATGTATTCCACCTGGTCGGGGAGATTGGAAGGGTAGATCGGAACGGTGACGAATCCGCAAAGGATGCCGGCGACGTCGGCGAGGGTCCATTCCACCCTCGTGGAGGAGAGGATCGCCACCTTCTCCCCTTTGGCCAGCCCCAGGCTCATCAGGCCGCAGGCCATTTCCCGGACGGCCGCCCCGACCTCCCGGTAGCTCAACGACTCCCACTTTCCATCGCGCGGAACGAGGTAGCGCGCGGCGTCGCCCCCCTCCGCGATCCGGTTCAGGAACATCCGGTCGATCGTCGTTTCCTTCATCTCCCTCGGCTCCTTCGCGGCGAACGTTTCCTACCGGAAAAACGGCAAAACGTCCTCGAATGTTACCATCCCCCGGCGGAGGAGGTCATGCACGGACTCGACCGCCGAGTAGAAATCCTCCTGGAGCAGGAGCCCAAGCTTCTCCTCCAGCGATGCGTCGGAGGCAACGGGATTCTCGCCTGGGATCCACCCACGTCGGCCCGCCCGTTCCCCAGTTGTTTTAAACTTTATAAAAAAGGGGGGGGAAAGTAAAATAATTAGTATTTCGCCAAACCGGCAGAATTCCGGGGGAAAAAGTGAACGAAAAAAGATTGCGGACAGCGGCCCCACTCCTGTTGGTGTGCCTCGCGGCCGGGGGCTGCATGGTCACCAGCTCCAGGTACGAGACGAAGACGAAGGAGGCCGATACCCTCCGGGACGCGGTCGCCTCTGCCAACAAGGAGACGGTCGTGCTGCAGGCAAGGAACGAAGCCCTTCAGAAACAGCTCGCCGACGCCAGGGAAGCGGAGGCGGCGCTATCGGCCCGGGTGCAGGCGCAGGAGGCGGAGATAAGCCGTTTCGCCGAGGAGAACGCTTCGGCGCGGAAGAACTACGAGGGCACCCGGATCACGCGGGAGCAGTTCATCTCCGAGCTCCTGGAGAAGGAAAAGGCCACCGGGAAGCGGATCCAGGAATTGAACGCGAGGGCGCAGGCCTGCGAGGCCTCCCTGGAATCCCTTCGCAATGGGAAACCAGGAGATAACGAGGCGCTGATCCGGGAGCGCGACATCCTGCTCGGCCGGGTAGAGCGCCTCACGGAAGAGCACCGTCAGGAGGAAAAACGCCGGGAAGACCGGTTCGCGGCACTGGCGGAGGCTATCGGCAAGGTGTCCCGCGACATCTCGGTCACTCCCCTGGGCCCCGCACTGAACGTGGTTCTCCCGGAAAACGTTCTGTTCGTAAAAGGGAAAACCACGCTTTCCAAAGGGGGCAAGAAGGTCATCGCCGAGGTGGGAACGGCGGCGGCGGAGTTCCCCACGGCTTCGATTCTTCTTTCCACAGGGGGGAAGAAGCTTGCGGAAGAGATCCGGGCCGCCCTCGCCAGCCCAGGGAAGATCCCCGTGGAGCGAATCCTCCTGAAGTTCAACGAAAAGGAAAAGGGCGCGGAACTGCTGCTATTGGTCCCGTAACCGTCGGCGTTCGTACTGTGCTATTTTAGGGAGGCGCGCGACAACGCTTCCATGAAGAAGGAGGGGGGATGGACGTCTTCGAGGCGATGAAGGGACGGCAGAGCGTGCGCAAGTTCCGCAGGGAGCAGGTCCCCCGGCAGACTCTCCTCAAGATGGCGGAGGCCGCATCGTGGGCCCCGTCGGCGGGCAACGTGCAGAACGTCCGGTTCCTTATTGTCGAGGACAGGGAACTCCTCACGCGGATGAAGGGGATCGTGGACGAGGTGGTCTCCCGTACCACGCGGAAGGCCATTGCCCCGGACAAGATCAACAATTACAACCTGTTCTGGGGTGCGCCCGCGGCGGTGTGCGTCATCGGAGCGCCGTACGAATCCACCACCGACCGCATCCTCCGGGAAAAGGACCAGGAGCGCCACCGCATCCGCCGGTTCCAGGTCAACGCCGGGCTGCAGAGCGTCTCTGCGGCCGTCACCCAGTTCCTGCTCGCTGCCTATGCTCTGGGATACGGCACGTGCTGGATGACCGGACCGCTGATCGCCAAGCCGGAGCTGGAATCCGCCCTTTCGATCCGATACCCCGAGGAGCTCCTCGCGGTGATCGCGGTAGGAAAACCGGATTCTCCTCCCGCAAAACCCCCCAGGAAGCCGGCAGCGGAGTTCACGGAGTTTCGGTAGAGGCCGTCTTCTCGATCCGGAGACGCTTGATCCGGTACCGCTCGGTTTCCGAAACCGTGATCCGGTAGCCGTGAGCGAGGAAGGTCACCATCCCTTCCGGGACGTCCTGCAGATAGTCCATCACGAACCCTCCCGCCGTCTCGTACGTCGCGCCCATGGGGAGGTCGATACCGTACTCCTCTCGGAGGACCCGGACCGGCGTCGCCGCGGGGACCGACAGGGCACCGTCTTTTTCCCACTCCGGTCCTTCTTGGGACTCGGTTCCGTCGGCAAGCCTGCCCACGATCTTTTCCAGCAGGTCGTGGATCGTGATCACGCCGCACAGTTTCCCGTGCTCGTCGATCGCCACCGCCATGTGCACCTTTGCCCGCTGGAACCGGCGCAGCAGGTCGGACACCTTCATCGACTCGGGGACGTACATCGGCCGTTCGAGGAAACCTTCCCAGCGCCCGTCCGGAGGCGACCGGAAGAGGCTGCACGAGGAGAGGATCCCCACCACCTCTTCTCCGTTGGGCGAGATCACGGGGTAGCGGGAATAACCGGAATCCCCGACGATCCCCGCTGCCTCGGAGCGCGGGGTCCCCTCCTTGAGGAACACCACCTCCGCCCAGGGGGTCATCCCTTCCGCGACCGTCGTCTCCCCGAAGCGCAGGACCCCCTCGATCATCTTCTCCTCGGTGGCGTCGATCGTCCCGTGTTCCGCACCCTCCTCGATGACGCCGAGGATCCCCTCTTCGGACCCGAAGCGGATGTCCATCAGGGCTTCGGGGGAGTACCGCCCGCCGAAGAGAAGCCGTCCCAGCCCGTCGAAGAGGCGGGCCGGGAAGACCGCCATGCGAAGAGCCGCCAGGCAGACGCCTCCCCAGCGGAGGACCCGCCGCGGGTTCTCCATCGTCTCGCAGGTCGCGATGTTCTCCAGGTAGAAGAGGAACAGCAGGTAGGCGGCCAGCCACGCTGCACCCAGGCCGGCACCTGGCCATCCCCCCGCGATCAGCCCGAACGCCGCGGCCGACGCTCCGGCGGCGAGCCCCGAAGCCGCCTTCAGAACGGTCGCCAGCGTCCATAGCGAAAAGGGGTGGCGAACCGATGGATCGCGGACAGCGGCGAGCAGGCGCTCCGCCTTCCGGTCGCCCCGGGCGCTTTCCTCCGCCAGCCCCTCCTCCCCCAGAATGAGCAGGGAAGACCGGATGGCGGTCGCGGCCGCTGCGGGGAGAGACAGGAAGACCGCCAGCAGCGCACACAGCCAGTGGGTCTCCATTTCTTTACTATATCCGATTCTGCTATAGTGAAAAGGCCCGCATGGAGATCCGATGAACAGCGTCGCCTTCGTCTATCATCCGGATTACTTGTTGCATGCCCCTCCCTTTGAGCATCCGGAGTCCCCGGGCCGGCTCGTGGCCATCGCCGATCACCTCGCCGAGAGGGGACTCTTGGACAAGATGGTTCCCGTCACTCCGGGTTTCCCGGACGAGGCTGACATCGTCCGCGTCCACGATCCTTCGTACCTCCAGAAGATCGAGATGGCGTGCCGGCGCGGCGACCTGACGCTGGACGCCGAGGACACCTACCTCAACCGGAACTCCTACACCGTCGCCTTCCGCTCCGCCGGCGGTGCAATCGCGGGTGCGGAGGCCGTGATCACCGGCAAGGTCCGGCGCGCGTTCTGCGCGATCCGCCCGCCCGGGCACCACGCCGACAACCGGACGGGGATGGGCTTCTGCCTCCTGAACAACATTGCCATCGCAACCCGGTACCTGCGTTCGCGGCACGGAGTTTCCCGCATCTTCATCGTCGACTGGGACGTGCACCATGGAAACGGAACGCAGAACATCTTCCTGGAGGATCCGTCCGTCTTCTTCTTCAGCATTCACGAGCACCCTTCCTTTCTCTACCCGGGGACGGGCAGAAGGTGGGAAACCGGCAGGGGGGCCGGGGAAGGGACGACGCTCAACGCGCCGATGCAGCCCGGGGCGGGGGACGCCGAGTATCGCATGGCGTTCGAGCAGATGCTCCGCCCCGCGATCGACGCCTTCCGGCCGGAGATCTTCCTCGTCTCCGCCGGGTTCGACGCCCACAAGGACGATCCCCTGGCCGACATCCAGCTCACCGAGGAAGGGTTCCGCTTCATGACCCGCTTCGTCGTCGAGATGGCGGACCTGCATTGCGGGGGAAGAATCGTCTCCCTGCTCGAGGGGGGATACGAACTGAACTCTCTTACGTTATCCGTGGAAGCACACCTACTGGAACTCCTCGGGAAATAGCACCGGGAGGAGGAGGAAGAATCCATGTTCGTCATCCGGAGAATGCAGCGGAACGTCGTCACGATATCCCCGAATGCTTCGCTATTCGAGGCGCGCGAGCGAATGCGCCGCCATAGCATCCCCCAGCTTCCCGTGACGGGGGAGAACGGCAAGCTCATCGGCATCCTGTCGAACCGCGACATCCGGGAGGCGACGCTGCCGGTGGCGCTCCTGCGCGGCGCGACGGAGAAGGAAGCCGAAGACCTCCTCAAGGAAACGACCGTGGAGAAGGTCATGACCCGTAAGGTTGTGACGGCCACCCTCGCCGACACCCTGGAGGACGCCATCGTCCTTCTGCACGATTTCCGCGTGAACTCGCTCCCGGTGCTGGACAGGGAAGGACGGGTGGCGGGAATCATCTCGCGGGCCGACGTCCTCAAGGCGTTCATCCAAGTGCTGGGCGTCGGCGAAATCAGCTCCCGGCTGGAAGTGGTCGTGCCGGACGTACCCGGGGGGCTCGCGCAGATCGTCTCGATCATCAAGGAGTACAACGTGAACATCACGAGCGTCCTGACCACAGGGCATGCGGAGGAGGGGAAGCGCGCGATTTTCTTCCGCGTCGCCACACTGAACGTCACCCCGCTTAAAAAGGCGATTGAGGAGGCGGGGTTCCAGATCCTTGATCCGTCGTCTTTCCACCTGTGAAGGCGATGCTGCTTTCCGGATTCCGGCCGGTCGCGACTTCCCCCTTAAGGCTTGCAGAGCTGCCGCCCCCCGAGCCCGGGCCGGGTGAGCTCCGGGTGAGGGTGTCCGCCTGCGGCATCTGCCGGACGGACCTGCATGTCATCGAGGGGGACCTCCCCCCGGTCCGCCTCCCGCTCGTTCCCGGGCACCAGGTCGTCGGGACGGTGGACCTTTTGGGCGAAGACGCAAAACGCTTTTCCCCGGGAGCGCGTGTGGGGATCGCGTGGCTGCGCCACACCTGCGGCTCGTGCGCCTTCTGCGCGGCGGGGAAGGAAAACCTGTGCGAAGCGCCTCTGTTCACGGGCTACCACCGGGACGGAGGCTTCGCGGAGTACGCGGTCGTGCCGGAGGCCTTCGCCTACTCTCTCCCCCGGGCGTTCTCAGACGCCGAGGCCGCCCCGCTGTTATGCGCAGGGATCATCGGGTACCGGGCGCTGCGGCGCGCCGACCTCCCCCGGGGAGGCCGGCTCGCCATCTACGGATTCGGCTCCTCCGCGCACATCGTCATCCAGCTGGCGCTTCACAGGGGCTGCGAAGTATTCGTCTGCACGCGCGGGGAGCGCCACCGGAACCTCTCGCTCGAGATGGGTGCCTCCTGGGCGGGGGAGGATCCCGCGGAGATGCCGGTCGCCGCGGATTCGGCGATCCTCTTCGCCCCGGCGGGGGAGCTGATCCCGCCGGCGCTGCGGGCGCTGAAAAAAGGCGGGACGCTGTCGCTGGCGGGTATTCACATGAGCGACGTCCCGTCGATGAAATACGAAGAGTGCCTATTTTACGAGAAGAACCTCCGGAGCGTGACCGCCAACACGCGCCGGGACGGCGAAGACCTCCTGCGGGAGGCCGCGGAGATCCCCATCCGCCCGAAGGTCACCCTCTTCCCGCTGGAAGAGGCAAACCGCGCCCTCCAAATGCTGAAGGCGGACGAGATCCAGGGGACGGGCGTCCTCGTCGTCTCCTGATACGAAGGCAACGGAAATCGCTTCGCCTTCCGTTTGGGCGCGCAAACGCGGCGGAGAAATTGCCGATTACGGCTTCCTTCCCGTAGCAGGTGGGTCCGGTGGAGCCGCCGCAGGAGGGGAGCGCAACCGTGCGGGTCCACCGCACGGCCACGAACGGAGTCCCCCTCAGAGGGGGCGAAGCCGATGCCGGGCGCTTACGCTTTCCCTTCCTTGCGCAGGATCCCCTCGGCGGCCAGGATCCCGTTGAGGGCGGCGCCGATGATCCCCCGGGACTTGCCCACGCCGTCCCCCGCGACGAACAGGTTCGGGAGGTTGGTTTCCAGATGCCGGTCCGTCGTGTACTTCGTGTCGTAGAACTTGATTTCCGGGACGTAGACGGTCGTCGAAGGGTGCGCCACCCCCGGGATGACGCGCGACAGGAGCAGGAGGCTCTCCCGGAGATTGTCGACGATCCTCCCGGGGTACGCGAACGAGATGTCTCCGGGGGTGACCCCGGGTCCCGGCGGGAGAGTCGGCGTCATCTTGTCGTATCCGAGTGCCGCCGAGTGGAACGTCTCCGTCTTGGAGCGTCTTCCCGCGGTGAGATCCCCCCACCGCTGTACCACCAGGCTGTCCCCTCCGCCCCAGAAGTTGGCGAACTCCATGACCTTGCGCCCCATCTCCGTCGTGTCCTGGAGAGGCTCGGTCATCGACACCGTGTTGAGGATCGCGAAGTTCGTGCAGGGGGTCTTCCATTTCTTCAGTGCGTCGCCGTTGACCAGCCGGCAGCCGTTCCGGATCTCCACGCGCACCCTGCCGCCGGGATTGGTGCAGAAGGTGCGGGTGCGGTCCCCGTGGGTGGGCGTGACGAAGAGGAACTTCGGGTCGTAGAGGACCTGCGTGATCTCGTCGTAAACGGGCAGGGCCACTTCCACCCTGCACCCGATGTCGATGGCCCCCCACCGCGTCTGCACGCCGAGAGACCGCGCGACCTCCCGGAACCAGTACGCCCCTTCCCGCCCCGGGGCGGCGATCAGGTATCTCGATGCGAACTGCCCTTTCGAGGTGTGGACGCGGAACGGCCCGTGGCGGTCCCGCTGGAAGATGTCCTCCACCTTCGTACGGAGGGAGAACGTCGCCCCGTTGCCGGCGATCGAATCCGTCATGCGGGCCACGACCTGGTGCGCCAGGTCGGTCCCCATGTGACGCTGACGTGCCGGCAGGAGCGTGATGTCCCAGTCTCCCTTCGGGGTGGCGCGCCGGACCCAGGAGACCCGGTCCAGCCACAGGCCGATCCGAACCGCGTCCGCGCCGTAAAGGGTCCGGTCCGCGCCGTGCTCGAGGAACACCTCGTCGATCCGTGCGATCCGGTCGCCGGCTTCCTCCTCCGAGATCTGCAGCTCGGTGAGGTCGAGCCCGATCTGCGGCGAGAGGTTGAGCTTTCCGTCGGTCATCGCCCCGGCCCCTCCCGTGCGGGCCTTCTCCTCGAGCACCAGGACGGAAAGCCTGCCGGACAATGTCCGCGCGGCGAACAGCCCCGCGGGCCCCGCGCCGATGACGATCACGTCCCAGGTCTTAGAATCGAGAGACACGGGGACCACCCGAAAGCTTGAATGGATAAACCGTAAACCCCTCGGCCCGAAGGAGCGATTCCACCTTCCTGCGCTCCTCGGGGCTGCGAAGAAGGCCGAACGCCACTCCCCCGCCGCCCGCCCCGCACAACTTGACGCCGGTGACGTGCTTCCGGAATTCCCGCAAGGCGAACGTCTTTTCCACCCTCGGCGAGGAGACGCCTGAAGCGAGGGTCTTCCGGATTTGCCATTCCCGTCCGACGGCACGGCCCGCCGCGTCGACATCTCCGTTCCTGACGGCGTCCCATGCGTCGCGCGCGGCGGCGGCGATTCCGCGAAACCTGCGCAGGATCTCCGCGTTCCCCTCGATCGCGCCGCGGATCATCCGCCAGTTGACCTCCGCGGAACGGTGAACCTTCCCCGTGCCGGCGACAAACCCGTGCGAGGCGAGCTTCCGGCCGGCGTCGCTCCCGGGCGCAATCCTGTCCGCCTCCATGCCGCCCGGCAGGAATCGGATTCCCTGGATCCCCCCGCGCAGCGCAGCGACGTGGTCCTGGCGCCCCGTCAGGCAGCGCAGGTGCCCCGCCTCGATTTCCATCGCCGCACGGGCCGTCTCCTCCCATCCGCGCCTCCGGCCAAGAAGGGCGTCCATCGCCAACATCGTGGCCACCAGGAGCGACGACGACGCCCCCAGCCCTGACCCCAGCGGCGCCTCGTTCCGGAAGCGGAGCTCGACCTCCTTCACGGGAGAAAAGAACCGGAGCGCGTCGGCGATCAGGCCGAGCTTGCCCGCAGTCGAAAAACCGTGCGTGTCGGCGGCTTGCGCCCCGAGCGAAAAATCCTCCGAGTACAGGCGGGCGGGACCGCGGACGGGCGCCACCTCCACATGGCTCCGGATCCCGATCGCCGCGTTGACGGTCATCGAGCCCGGGACGAGGAGATACATTGGATAAATGTCGAGCGTGCCGCCCGCCAGATCCACGCGGTTGGGGACGACCACCCGGATTCGGGAAGAGGTTTCCATTGGTTTCGTTCCATCGTCGTTTTACCACGGGAAACCCGGAAAGAGAAAGCCGCCATTTCCTCCTTGAAGGGGAGGCGACAACCCCGGTATAAATAAAATCATCCAACGAGCAGGGAGGATCTCCACATGCCACCCGTCAAGATTCGCTGGTTCGGACATTCCGGCTTTTCCATCCAGGACCCCTCCGGCAAGACCGTCCTCGTCGACCCCTGGTTCCAGGGAAACCCGACCGCACCGAGCGGGCCGGAAGGGATCGCGAAAGCGGATTTCCTCCTTCTCACGCACGACCACTTCGATCATGCCGCGGACGCCGCCAGCATCGCCCGCATGACCGGGGCGCTGGTCGTGGGGATCTTCGAGCTTGTGGGGGACCTCAAGGCCAAGGGGGTCCCGGAAACCCAGCTCCTTCACGGAGGAGTGGGGATGAACGTCGGAGGGACCGTGGTCCTCGACGGCTTCTCCTTCACCATGACCGAGGCGAGGCACTCCTGCTCCCTCGGAGCGCCGGTGGGATATGTCATCAAGACCCCATCGGGCACGACCCTCTATCACTCGGGGGACACCGGGATCTTCGCGGGGATGTCGCTCATCGGGGAACTGTATCCGATCGATGTGGCGCTGCTTCCCATCGGCTCCGTCTTCACCATGGATTACCGCCAGGCCGCGAAGGCGGCTTCCCTGCTCCAGGCGAAGACGGTCATCCCGATGCACTTCGGGACGTTCCCGATCCTCGAGCCCAACGCCGACCGGTTCGTCGCGGAGATGAAGAAGGTCGCCCCGGGAACCCGCGTCGTCGTGCTCAAGCCCGGCGAGGAAACAGCGATTTAACTTGGGGGGGACACCCTCATGAATGTCCCCCGAGACCCCGGCGAGATTTTCCCGAGCACCGCTGGATTCCCGCCGGTGGCGACGGGAACGTTCCCCGTCTGGCGGCAAAGGGCAAGGTAGGCAAGGAAAGCGAATGCCGCGGCTTTGATGTACTGCGGGGGAAGTCCGAGCGTCTCGGTCGCCCGGATCTTGAGTCCCGGCATCCGCGCCGCGAGGAACGCCGCAAGCGCCGGGTTCTTTCCCCCGCCGCCTCCCAGGAAGATCTCCTTCACGGGCCATTTCGGCAGGACGTAGCGATCGAACGCCAGCCGGACGGTCTCGGCGGTGTAGGCGGTGAGCGTGGCGAGGAGATCCTCCCGGGAGAGGCCCTCTTTCCGCGCCGAGGCGATGATCTTCTCCAGGCGCGGCCGGCCGTACCGCTCCCGCCCGGTGCTCTTGGGGGGCGGAAGCGCGATGAACCGGTCCCCCCGGATCAGGCCGGCGAGGAACTTCTCCTGCACCGTTCCCCGCAGTGCCCAGGCGCCGTTCTTGTCCATCGTTCTGCGCCCGGCCGAAAGCCGGCGGACCGCGCCGTCGATCAGCAGGTTCCCCGGCCCCGTGTCGAAAGCGGCGAGGACCTTCCCCTGAGGGCTCACCACGGTGGCGTTCCCGATCCCGCCGAGGTTCTGAAAGGAGGAGAAGCAACCCCGTCCCCGCAGCAGGATCCCGAGAAAGGCCGGCACAAGCGGTGCGCCCATGCCACCCGCCGCAATGTCCGCCGGGCGAAAGTCCGATACCACGGTGATCCCCGTCCGTTGCGCGAGGAAGGAGGGTTCGCCGATTTGCAGGGACGCCCCGGTCTCCTTCAGGAAGCCGCGCCGCTTGACGGGATAGTGCCCAACCGTCTGCCCATGGCAGCCGACGGCCGCCACCTCTTCCGGCCGGATCTCAAGGTACGCAAACGCCTTTTCGAGCGCGGAGGCGAAAAAATCCCCGAGGGTCATCGAAAGACGGCAAAGCTCCTCCTTGTCGGCCTCCCTCGCTTCGGAGATCCGCAGGACCCGCTCGCGGAGGTCCCGGGGATACGGGACGGAATAAAAGCTGCGGAACCGGCAGGCGATGTTTCCGCGCACGGGCGAGAAGGAGGCGAAAGCGATGTCGGCCCCGTCCGCCGAGGTTCCCGACATGATCCCGGCGCAGAGTGCGGCTACCACAGCTTCTCGGCCACGGCCGCCATGAGGAGCGGGAAGAGGATCTCGTGGGGGCCGATCAGGTGGTACCCCTTCCCGCCCTGGAGCGTGGGGCGGGTCACGACGTTGACGTCGGGACGGTAATGGCGGATGAAGTCCATGTTCACGGTGGTGATCCGGGAGAGCGGCCTGCCGAGGTTCCGCGCGACAGCCACGGCTTTCAGGAAGACCTCGGGCAGGACCACCGCGGAGCCGACGTTCAGATAAACCCCCCGTTCCAGGCGGCAAACCATCTCGCAGAACCGGCGAAAATCCCTCTGGGAGGCTTCGCCCATCGCGGCGCCGTCCGCCTCCGGGTGCATGTGGATGATATCCGAACCGATGCAGACATGGATGGTCACCGGCACGTTCAGCCGCCACGCCGCCGCCAGGAGACTCCTGCGTCGATACCGGGCCCGGGACGCAGCGATGGCCTTCCCCACCGACTCGCCGAATCCCAGCCCCTCGGGGACCCCCGACGCCAGGGCGGAATGGATGAACTGGGCCGTCTCCCGGGCCATCCCGAAGGAGCCGTCGGAGAGCTGTTCGGTCACGTCCTCGGAGGTTTTTCCGGCCAGCGCCAGCTCCGTGTCGTGGATCACCCCGGCGCCGTTCATCGAAACGCAGTCGAACAGCCCCCTCTCGAGCCCCTGGATGAGGAGGGGGGAGAGCCCGACCTTGATGAAATGCGCGCCGATTCCGAGGAGGACGGGAGCGCCCCGCTTCTTCGCGGCCGCCACCGCACCGACCACCGCCCCGAAGTCCTTCGCCGCAAGGTAGTCGGGAAGACCCGCGAGGAAATCGGTGAACGAGATCCCCTTCCGGACCGGGGCGCCGAATCCCTTGAACGTGACCTTGCTCTTTCGCGAGTAGAGCGACGTCCTGCGGAGGCGGGTCGGGTCGACGCCGCTCATCGTTTGCCGACCTGCCGGAAGAGGAGGGTGTCCGTCAGGTCGCAGAGGATGTGTCCGATGGTGATGTGAGCCTCCTGGATGCGGGGGGTGCTCCGGGAGGGGACGGCCAGGGCGATGTCGGCGTTCGAAGCGATCTTGCCGCCCTCGGCCGTGAGTGCGATCGTGACCATCCCCAACTTCCTCGCCACGCGGAGGGCCTTCAGCACGTTGGCCGAGTTGCCGCTCGTGGAGATGCCGATCGCGATGTCTCCCTTCTTCCCGAGGGCCTTGACCTGCTTGCTGAACACCTCGTCGAACGCGTAATCGTTCGAGATGCTGGTCAGCAGGGAGGTGTCCGTGGTCAGCGCGATCGCGGGAAGAGGAGGGCGCTCGATCTGAAAGCGGTTCATGAACTCCGCCGCGATGTGCTGGGAGTCCGCGGCGCTGCCGCCGTTTCCGAACAGCAGGACCTTCCGCCCCCCCCTGAACGCATGGGCGATCGCCTGGGCGGCCTCCAGGATACCGCCGGTCATCGTCTCCATCATCTGAAGGCGCAGGTCCGCCCCTTCCTTCAATATTTTCGCGATCGCTTCCTGCACGGAGGTCCCTCCGGAAAGGATAGGGGATCATAATCGCTTTTCCGACCTGTCGCTGTCAAGAATCCCTCGTTGGTGGGGCATCGTTGCCTTTCCTTTCGGGAAAAACCGTTGTAGCATGTTGCGCATCTATTCCGTTAACGAACGAAGGGAATCATCCGTGGATGCGGTGATCGACAGGATCCTCTCGGAGGCAAAAACCGTAGCGGTAGTCGGCCTCTCCGACAAGCCGGAGCGTCCGAGCCACGCCGTTGCACGGTACCTCCAGGAAAAGGGCTACCGGGTCATCCCCGTGAATCCCTTCCTCGCCGAGGTGTTGAGGGAGAAAGCCTACCAATCGTTATCCGACATCCCGGTGCGCGTGGACCTGGTCGACGTGTTCCGGAAATCCGAGGCGGTCCCGCCGATTGCGGAGGAAGCCATCCGCATCGGGGCACGGTTCTTCTGGATGCAGGAGGGCGTCGTCAACTTCACTGCCCGCGACCGGCTGGAGCGGGCGGGAATCCCTGTAGTGATGGACCTCTGCATGAAAAAGGAACTCGCGAAGCGCGGAAAGTGAGGAAGAGAATGGCAGGTAACATCCTGGAACTGAACAGCGGGAATTTCAAGTCGACCGTGGACAGCGGCCAGACCCCGGTTCTGGTGGATTTCTGGGCGCCCTGGTGCGGCCCGTGCAGAGTCATCGCCCCCATCCTTGAGGAAGTCGCAAAGGAGATGGAAGGGAAGGTGCGCATCGCCAAGGTAAACGTGGACGACAGCCCCGACATCGCCTCGCAGTTCGGCGTTCGGGGAATCCCCACTCTCATCCTGTTCAAGGAAGGCCAGATCAAGGGACAGATGGTGGGCGTCAACCCGAAGTCCAGTATCGTCCAGCTGATCCAGAAGAACCTGTAATGGCGGGGGACACTCCTGGTTTTCTCGGCGAGGAAACCAGGAGTGTCCCCCCTCGCAAGCCTCAGAGCAGGGCGCTTGCGGGTCTCCTCGCGGCGCTCCTCTGCGCAGCGTGCGGTCCGAAAAGCTTTCCCGTCGGGTCCGTCCCGTTCCCCTCGCAGAAGCCTGTTTTCGTCGATGCCTCGGGGCAGCCGCAGTCGGGCCTGCCCGAGTCCCCGGAGCCGTTCCGGCTCATCTTCCTCGATTACGTCTGGTGTCCGCCGTGCGCGGATACCTGGAAATCGATCCGGGACGCCTCCCGGGAGATCCCCGAAGGGTCGGTGCGCGTCTACCGGGTACGGTTCGACCGCGAGCGGCTCCTCGGCAGTGAAGGGACGGCGGAGGTCGAGCCCCTGCGACAGCCCCCTCTCCCGAATGCCGGAACCCTGCCGGTGATGAACGTCGTCGCCCTCCCGCGCACCTTCCGGGAACAGTTCGGCCCGGAACAGGCCCCCATCCTCCTCCTGACGGACCGGGAGGGGAAGGTGTTCAAACGGTGGATCGGCGCCTCCCCTTCCCTTTCCGCCGACATCGTTTCCGAGATCAAGCGCTTATCGAGCGCTCCCCCCCTCCCTGAAACGTGAAGCGGCTCCTCGCCAGGTTGGCCATGATCCCCAGCGCCATCATGTTCGTCAGCATCGACGACCCGCCGTAGCTGACGAAAGGCAGCGGGATCCCCACCACCGGGAACAGTCCGCACACCATCGCCAGGTTGATGGTGACGTGGGCCAGGAAGTACACGGTGATCCCCCCGCACGCGAACGACGCGAACCGGTGCTGCGACCGGGAGGCCAGGTGGAATCCCCGGTAAACGAGGCAGAGGAACAGGACGAGCAGGACCAGCGCTCCGACGAATCCCCACTCCTCCGCCAGTACGGCGAACGCAAAATCCGTGTGCTGCTCCGGGAGGAACCGCAGGGACCCCTGCGTTCCGTGCAGATATCCCTTGCCGAGGAATCCTCCGGACCCTACCGCGATCTTCGACTGGATGACGTGGTACCCCGCGCCCAGGGAGTCCCGCTCCGGGTCCAGGAACGTGAGGACCCGCTGCTTCTGGTAGTCCTTCATCACGAACCAGAGCCCCGGGACCGCGAGCGCACCCGCGCCCCCCATGAAGAGGAGCACCCTCCCCTTCACGCACGCGACCACGATCATCCCCACCAGGATGATCATGAACACCCCTGCCGTCCCCAGGTCAGGCTGGAGCCCGACCAGGAGGAAGGGAAGGATCACCAATCCGATGGCGGGCACGGTCTCCGAGAAGCCGATCCCGTCGTAATGGTAGCGGTCGGCGAAGTACTTCGCGAGCGCCAGGACCACCGCGACTTTGGCGAACTCCGAGGGCTGGAAATTGAATGCCCCCAGCGAGATCCATCTCTGGGCGCCCCCCCGGATCTTGCCGGCGACGAGCACGACGACCAGGATCGCAAGGGCCCCCCAGAAGACGGGCCAGGCAATCTCCTCGATGAAACCGTCGCTCATCAGGTAGAAGGAGAAGAAGGCCAGTATCCCCAGGCAGATCCAGACCAACTGCTTGACGAAGAGCGGCAGGCCCGGCGTGCCGATCACCCTTGTCCCGCTGTACACGTTGAGCAGGCCCACGCCGCACAGGAGAAGGGCCAGCAGAAGAATCGGCCAGTCCAGCCTCGCCATTTTTCCCCGCCGGATCATTTCCCCTCCTGCGCCTTCTCGACCTGTTTCTTCCGGAAGTACTCCTGCATCACCGCCTTGACGACGGGAGCGGCGGCGGATCCGCCGTGCCCCCCGTGCTCCATCATCGCCACGACGCAGATCTCGGGGTCGGCCACGGGCGCGAATCCCGCGAACCAGGCGTGGTCACGGATCAGGTAGGGCAGGTTCTCGGACTTGATCATCTTCCCCTTGACGGTCGCCACCTGCGCCGTCCCGGTCTTTCCCCCCACCTCGATTCCAGGGAGCTTGGCCGCGCCGCCCGTCCCGTAATCATTGACGACACCCGCGAGGGCGCGGCGGATGAAGGCGATGTCCTCGGGCTTCCACGGGATCTTCCGGAGGAGCTGGGGAGGGATCTCCTTCTCCTTGCCGTCCATCCCCACGATCTTTCGGACAAGGCGGGGACGCATTACCTCTCCGCCGGCCGCAATCGTGGAATAACCGGCCAGCATCTCCAGCGGCGTGACGTGGATCGCCCCCTGGCCGATGCCCAGGATCGCCCTCTCCGAATCGTACCACCGCTCCTTCGACACCTTCCGCTTCCACTCCGTGTCGGGCACAAGCCCCTTCCTCTCTCCCGGCAGGTCGATCCCCGTGATCGTGCCGAGCCCGGCTTCCTTCTCCAGCTTCGCGATCCGGTCCGGCCCGAGCCTGAGTCCCATCGTATAGAAATAAACGTCGCACGACTGCACGATCGCCTTGTACATGTCCACCGTCCCGTGCCCCTTCTCCCTCCAGCACCGGAAGCTCCGGTTTCCGATCTGAAGGTACCCCGGGCACAGGACCGTGGCCTTCGGGTCCTGGAGCCCT
>MGQW01000078.1:0-6678 GCA_001798885.1 Deltaproteobacteria bacterium RBG_16_64_85 | reverse complement strand
CAGGGCCCGCCACTCGCTCTTCCGGATTCCCCGTGAAAAGATGTTCGGGTCGAAGGCGGGAGCGGAGACGAACGCCAGGATGTCCCCGGTCCTGGGGACCATCGCGATCACCGCCCCCGCGCGCTTCTCCATTGCCTCCTCGGCCGCCTTCTGAAGGTCCGCGTCGAGGGTCGTGTGGACGATCCCGCCCGCCCGGGGAGGAACCTCGTCCACCAGCCGCTTGTCCCTTCCCGCGGCGTCCACCTCCACGTGATGCCCCCCGTTGGTCCCCCGGAGGACATCGTCCTCGCGACGCTCCAGCCCGTATTTCCCGACGATGTCCCCCCTTGCGAGCCGCTCGTCCCCGGACTGCTCCAGTTCTTCCTGGCTCGTTTCGCCCACGTATCCCAGGGCGTGCGCAAAAGCAGGGCCGTACGGATAACTGCGCTTCGCCTCCACCTGAACCGTGAACCCCGAGAGCGTCTCGCGGTTGAACTCGACGACCGACACTTGCTCGAAGCGGAGGTCCCGCGCCACCGTGATCGCGGTGAAGGGGTTGGACTTCCTGGCGGCCCGGATCTTCTCCAGGATCTCGTCCGCATCGAAATCCACGATCTCCTCGAGGAGGCGGATCTCCCCCTCCAGGTCCGTGACGTCGACCGGCGAGCAGATGAGGTCGAACGAGGCCTGCGTCTCGGCAATCGCGCGGCCGTTCCGGTCCAGGATCTGTCCGCGCGGCGCGAGGATCGTCCGGATCCGAAGCCGGTTGTTCTCGGAGAGCGTGCGGAACCGTTCGTACTGGACCACCTGGAGCCAGTAGAGGCGGACCAGCAGGAGACCGAACAGGGCGAGCGCGACCCAGAGGACCCCCCGGATTCGGGCGGTGATCAGCGGATCCTGCTCCCGTTTCCGGATCCGCTGCATCACTCTTTCACCCGGCGCCACCGCCCCGAAAGGTCCATGTACAGGGGGACGGCGAGAAGCCCCGTCCACGCAATCCGGACCGCTTCCTCCATCCCCCAGAGGAAAGAGAACGGGCGGCTTCCGGAGAGGAGCATCAGTCCCACGATGGAGAGCGACTCGGTCAGCAGGAGGCTCACGACGATCGCCAGGATGTAATATTCCGCGCGGACGAAGAGGCGCAGCGCGATCTCCCGCGAAAAGAAGTAGAGCGCCATCGACGACAGGAAAAAGGTCCACGGGGGGGCGGATACGGTGATTTCCCGGAACAGCGCCGGGGGGATGGCCGCCAGGAAGCCGACGGGGCCGCCGATAAAGAGCCCCGTGAAGACGATCGCGAGGAACGGAAAATCCGGCAGGAGGAACCACGGGACGAAACCGGAAAGCCACCAGACGCTGGCCGCGGCGCCGGCGTACGACACGGCCAGTACAACCAGGAATTGCCTCACCATCTGCCCGCCCGGAAGGGGATCGAGGGGCGATGGAGGACGACCAGCACCTCCTCCGCGGCTCGCAGGTTCACGGCACACTGCACCTGGACTTTCAGGAACAGCCCTTCGGGCGGCCGGTCCACACCAACGACGGTTCCCAGCAGGATCCCCTTGGGCATGCTCCCGTCGAACCCGGAGAAGAGGATCCGGTCGCCCGCCACGACGTCCTGGGTGAGGGAGACGTATTTCAGCCGGCACAGGTTGCCGCCCATCCCCTCCGCGATCGCACGGACACGGCTGCGTTCGACGATCGCGTCCGCGGTAAAGCGCCCGTCGGTGACGAGGAGGACTTCGGAGAGGCCTCTGTACGTCTTGTGGATGCGCCCGATTCCGCCGACGGGGGTCACCACGGCCATTCCGGGCTCCACGCCGGCCTCAACACCCACGTCGACGAAGAAGGACTGGAACCACGGGGAGATGTCGTGACCGACGACGCGCGCGCCGATCGTCTTCTTCCCGGCCGTCTCCGAGAACCGCAGCAGTTCCTTCAGGCGCCGGTTCTCGAGGAGGAAGTCCCGGTTCTCCTGGAGCTTCTCCCGGAGGGCCGCCACTTCCTGCCGCAGCCGGTCATTCTCCCGGGACATTCCCACGAGCGCGATGTAGTGCGACCAGATGGAGGAGATCCCGTGGCGCACGAAATCGACGGTCGCGTAGACAGGCCGGAAGAGGACGGAGCCGGAGGCGCGGAACGCATCGGCGCGTGAAAGGGCCGAGGGCGGGCGCACGAAAAGCTGGATGGCCACGGAGAGCAGGAAGATCGCCGTTAGAAGCCGCCACCACTTTCGAAAAAAGGATCCCATCACCCGATCTTGCGACACCAGCTGCCGGGAGCCCTGCCGAAGCTCAGTGGAGCGCCACCTGACGCAGCAGGTCCAGCTCGTCCAGCGCCTTGCCGGATCCCAACACCACGCAGGAGAGAGGGTCCTCGGCGACGGTGACCGGCAGCCCCGTCTCCTCCCGGAGGAGCGCATCGAGGTTGCGCAGCAGCGCCCCTCCCCCCGCCAGGACGATTCCCCGCTCGAAAATGTCCCCCGCGAGCTCGGGGGGCGTCTCCTCGAATACGCTCTTCACCGCGTCCACGATGATCCGGACGGGCTCGGAGAGCGCTTCACGGATCTCGTCGGCATGCAGGGTCAACGCCTTGGGGACTCCGGACACCATGTCGAGCCCCCTGACCTCCACGGACTCGGAAAAACCGGGGAAGGCGTTCCCGATGGTCACCTTGATGTACTCCGCGGTGGGCTCGCCGATCAGCAGGTTGTACTTCCGCTTCACGTACTGCAGGATGGCTTCATCCATCTTGTCGCCCGCGACCCGCACGGACTGGCTCCTGACGATCCCGCCGAGGGAGATCACCGCCACCTCCGTGGTCCCGCCGCCGATGTCGACGATCATGTTCCCGGAAGGCTCGGTGATCGGCAGGCCGGCCCCGATGGCGGCGGCCAGCGGTTCCTCGATCAGGTAGACCTCCCGGGCCCCGGCGCTCTGGGCGGACTCGCGAACGGCGCGGCGCTCCACCTCGGTGCACCCGTAGGGGACGCAAATGATGATCCGAGGGCGGACGAGGGTCCGGTGCTTGTGCGCCTTCCGGATGAAGTAGCGCAGCATCGCCTCCGTCACCTCGAAGTCGGCGATGACGCCGTCCTTGATGGGGCGGATGGCGACGATGTTCCCGGGCGTGCGCCCGATCATGCGCTTCGCCTCGATCCCCACGGCGAGAACCTTCTTCGCGCCGCGGCTGTCCCGGTGGACGGCGACGGCCGACGGCTCCGAGCAGATGATCCCCTCCCCCTTGACGTAGACCAGCGTGGTCGCCGTTCCGAGATCGATCGCCAGGTCGTTGGAGAACAGTCCGATCAGCCTGTCGAAAATCATCCGTCCCTCCGAATGTCTTGAGAGTGCCAAGGGGCCGCGGTTATCGAAATATCTTAGCAAGCCGATTCCGCCATTGCAAACGTTTGAGGGGAAACGGCGAAACTCGTTGAATTTACCCCGCGGGACGCATTAGCATAGGATGTTTGCTTTTCATTCCTCCCCCTCACAGGAGAACCGACACGCCATGCTCGACGTCCTCCGGCGGAACGCCGGCTCATGGGCCATCAAGATCATCCTCGGCTTCATCGCCATCACCTTCATCTGGTGGGGGGTCGGAACGTACTCCGAGCGGGGGAGGGACGTGGCCGCGACGGTCGGCGGGGAGAACATCTCGATGGCCGATCTCTCCGAGGCGGCAGCCGGGTTGGAGAAGACCTACCGGGACGTCTACGGCGGCGCCTTCACACCGGAAATGGCCAAGGCCCTCAACTTCCGGAAACAGGCGCTGGACACCCTGATCCAGCGCTCGATCCTGCTCGCGGAGGCCCGGAAGCTCGGGCTCGCCGCCTCCGACGCGGAGGTCCAGGGGGAGATCGCCGCCGACCCGGCCTTCCAGGCCAACGGGCAATTCAGCGAGGAGCGGTACCGCAGCCTCCTGGCCTACAACCGCATCACCACGGCGAATTACGAGGCCGCGAAGCGCCAGGACATCACCTTGAAAAAAATCGAGGGACTGCTTGCCGCTGACGCCCGGGTCCCGGAGAGCGAGGCCCGGGACCTCTTCACCCTGACCTCCCGGAAGGTGCGGCTGCTGGTCGTCACGGCGGACCCGGAAAAGATGAAGGGGGTCCCGTCCCCGGCGGATGGAGAGATCTCCGCGAACTACGCGCAGGCCAAGGAGAGCTACAGGGTCCCGGCCCGGGTGAAGCTCCTTGCGGCCCGATTCGAGCCGGGACACTTCGCGCGGAACGCCTCGGCCACCGAGGAGGAGATCCGGTCGTTCCACGAGGGGAACGCCGACAGGTTCCGGACCGAGGAGCGGCGGCTCGTTTCGCAGATCTATCTCCCGTACACGCGGAAGGACAAGGAGGCCGTCGGGAAGAAGGCCGCGGAGATCCTCATCGAGGCCGGCAAGGGGAAGGACGATTTCGAGAGGCTCGCGAAGAAGCATTCCCGGATGAAACCCGGGGAGACCTGGTTGCGACGCACCGAGGCGAGGCCGGAAGTGGACCATGCCCTCTTTTCCGCGGCGGTGGACTCCGTCGCCGGGCCGATCGACGTGGGGGGCGGATTCCTGCTCGTGCGGGTCAACCAGATCCGGTTCCCCGAAAACCTCCCCCTCTCCCAGGTCAGGGACCGCGTGGCGGCCCTGCTCCAACACGAGAAGGGGAAGGACCTCGCGGTCATCAAGGCGTACGAGGCCCACGCCAAGGCCGCGGCTTCCAAGGACCTGAAGGGGGCCTGCGCACCCTACGGGATCACGCCGTCGGAAACCGGATGGACGTCGGGGGACACGAAGGGGGATGCGGTTCCTCCTGCGGTGCTCCAGGAAGCTCTGCTCCTGCCCGTCAGGGAGATCGGGCCGGTCAAGACGGTCGGGGACGTCCATTACCTCTTCCAGGTCGTCGCCAAGGAGGATTCCCGCATCCCCGCGCTGTCCGAGGTGCGGGAGAAGATCGCCTCCGTGGTCCTCCGGGAGAAGAAGCGCGCGGCCGCCCTGTCGGAACAGGAAAAGATCCTGGCGGGGGCGAAAACCGCCGCCGAGCTGGAACTGAAAGCGAGGAAGGCCGGCCTGTCCGTCACGGCGACCGGTTTCTTCCCGCCGCTTTCCGGCCCTTATCCGGAAAGCGTGCCCGAGACCGGCGACATCCGGAAGATCCTGCTCTCCCTCTCGAAGAAGGCCCCCGTGTACGGAAAGATCATGGAATCCGCGGGGCGGTTCCTCGCGCTGGCGTTCGTCGACGAGCTGCGGCCGGACGAGAAGGAGTGGGCGGCGAAGAAGGAAGGCTTTCTCCGGGCCGTGGCCGAGCAGAAGAAGAGCCAGTTGATCGAGGCCTTCATCGCCTTCCGCCGCGCGCAGGCCAAGGTGGAGATCAACCCCGAAGCGCTGAAATAAATGGGAGGGGACACTCCTCGGCTCATCCGCGCGTACGTCGCCGTCCTTGCGATCGGGCTTCTTTTCCCTCCGGCGATCCGCGCGCAGGAGACCGGCCAGGTCGTGGAGGTCGTCGACGGGGACACTCTCCGCGTCCTTACAGGGCAGGAAACCCGCGCCGTCCGCCTGATCGGCATCGACGCCCCGGAGCGTTCCCATCCCTCCAAATCGAAAGAGTTTCTCGCCGACGAGGCCGCCGCCTATCTTGCTTCCCTTGGCGAAGGGAAAACCGTCCGGATGGAGCGCGAAGACGAGGACGTCGACCGTCATGGACGCCTCCTCCGCTACGTCTATCTCCCGCCCCCCGACGGCAGGCTCATCAACAAGGAGATGGTCCGTCAGGGATACGCACGGGTGCTCCGAAGGTTCCGCTTTTCCCGGGAGACCGAATTTTCCGAGGCGGAAGGAGAGGCCCGGAGGGAAGAAAAGGGGGTCTGGCAGGAGAGGGGAATGGCGGAGGTGCGGTGGCTGCTGCGGCACGGGGCCCTCGCCGTGGAAGTCCGTCCCCTCTCCGGCGACCGGTATGCCGTCGTCTGCGGTGGGATGGCGAAATCCGGCGTGAGCCGGGACGAGCTGGCGAAGACCGTCCAGGAAGTCCTCCTCTGGCGAACCGAGAACTCGGACCGGGATTTCGAAATGGCCGCGAGGAATGCGGGATTTCTCCCCCTCCCGGCGGAAGGACCTCGCGCCGATGCCGGCTCCGCGGCCGCATCCCCACCGCTCCCGGCAAGGCCGCTTTCCTCCGGGGTCGTTTCCTGGGAGGAAGCCCATCGGCACATCGGGCGGGAAGTGGTGGTGGAAGGGACGCTGGTGCGCACGCACCGGGCGAAGAAAATCCTGTATCTCAATTTCCACCCCAACTGGAAGAAGTACGTCACCGTCGTGATCCTGGGCCGGGACCTCGCGCGGTTCCCGAGGGATGCGGAGAGGTTTTTCCGGGGGAAGACCGTGCGGGTGCGGGGAGAGGTCACCCTGTACAAGGGAAGACCGGAGATCGTCGTCCGGTCGCCCGAAGCGATCACCGTCCTGAAATAATCCATCCGGAAACGAAGAAGGGGCCCTCCGCCGGAGGGCCCCTTCGGATCTTCCGGCGCAGGGTGGGTCCCCCCGGCGCCGGAGGGTTCCTTGCGCCTTACTTCACATCGACCGGGATCCGCATCTTGTAGAAGGACCGCCACACGAAGACGGCGGAGATGAGGTAGAAGACGGCCGCGAGGCCCGTGGTGATCGTCTTGTCCGTGATCGTGATGGCCAGCTCGACGGCCAGCAGGCCGAACA
>MGQW01000077.1 GCA_001798885.1 Deltaproteobacteria bacterium RBG_16_64_85 | reverse complement strand
GTTCGCTCCCTGGGGTACCCTGCTCTCTATCCTCGACAGGGTAATGGCGTGATCGCCGAGGCTCATGCGGTTCGAATCCCTCAGGGCGCGCCAGCCTAACGCACGGAGAGCGTGGAGGATTTACACTCTCCGTTTTTCATTTATGCGGCGTTAAAGATCCCTCCGGTTTATTCCGAAATACGGTTGGGGACCGTTGGTTAGTGATTCCATGGTCCATCGTCTACTCCTGGGAGGACCAGTATGGGACAGCAAACCTGGGACGAGGGATTCCGGTTGGGTATTCGAAAGATTGACGAGGAACATGCGACCTTTCTGAACATCTTGAATTCGTTGGAAGATGCTGTGTCGCAGGGGAAGGGAAAGACGGAGATTGGAAAGGCGATCGACAAGCTGATTCTGTACGCTTATAACCACTTTTCCGAGGAAGAGCAGATGTTGCGGGATTACGGATACCCCGATTATGAGCGGCATAAGAAAATCCACGAAGCGGCGACCGGGAAACTACTTGAGATTGCGGATCTGCACCAAGCAGGTTTCTCCGACGCCTCGCAGTTGATCAGTGCGCTAACCGACTGGCTGATTAAACACATCCAGGGAACGGATAAGAAGTACGCGCCGTTTTTTGCCGCGAAGGGAGTAGTTTGAGACCCCTGCCCTAACCCCTAGGGGTAGCCAACCCCCCCCGAAAATTAAAGAAGGAGGTACGCCATGAGCTCGTTTACTTGGAAAAATGATTTTCGCACCGGAATCGAAGAGATGGACAAACACCACAAGAAATTTTTCGATTATCTTACCCGGTTGGAAGAAGCAGCGGGGGGAAGCAAGGGCAAGGAGGTCATCGAACGCGGGTTGAAGCTGGCCGACGATTACATTAAGTACCATTTTACTGAAGAGGAAAAACTGCTTGAGATGACAGGCTTCCCCGGCCTTGCCTATCAGATAAAGGAGCATAAATTTTTCGTCTCGCAAATAAATGATTTACGGGATAAATATACCAAGGGAGATGCCTACCTCCCGATCAGCACACTGGTATTTTTAAGAGACTGGTTTTCGCACCATATCCTTGAAGAGGATAAAAAGTACGGGGAATATCTATCTGGTGTGACGGAGTAGCCGGGTTCGAGTTGTGCGTGAAGACGTCAAACGTTAAAGGAGCACAAAGATCGAAGAGCAATTAAATTCTTATAATCAGCCGAATAGATTTTTTGCACACCCGCCCTGATATTGTCGATTTCCTCGTAATTGTCCTCCAGTATCTTGATGATATTTCCATCCAATGACCCGGATTTTACGAGGTTGAGAAGGATCGGCAAGGTTTCCTTACGCTCCGTACCGCGCCGGTAAGGGCGATTTTCGGCCACGGCGGTGAATACGTCAGCCACGCACATGATACGGGAACCCAATGAGAGCTCGCTTCCGTTGAGGTGGAACGGGTATCCTTTCCCGTCGAGCCGCTCGTGATGGAAGGACGCCCACTTGGCGATATCTTCAAACCCCCCGATCGTTGACAGGATCTGGTAGGTGAAATAGGTGTGCGCCCGGATCACATCGAATTCACCCGGGTCGAGTTTTCCCGGTTTTTCGAGGATGGAGTTCGGTACTGCAACCTTTCCAAGATCGTGAAGAGACCCTGCCACAAGCATCAATCGGCAATCTTTTTCGGAAAAATACATTCTCTTTGCCAATTCCCGTGCGACGGTTGCGACGCCGGCCGAATGCGTTGCGGTATAGGGGCTGCGGAAATCCACGATATGGCTGAAGATCATCCCGATCTGCTCGAGTTCGTCGAGCTGAAGTTCCACGCGGGGCCACGCGATCATATCCAATAGCACCCGATAGATTCTGGAAGAGGTAAAATCCAGCCAGAAAGATTCCTGAATGGCCAGTTCCTGGAAACATTTTACAAGGTCGGGGGAAAACAGCGTTCCTTCCCGCCGTGCCACTTCGCTTCGAATTGCTTTTACCTGTCCCAGTATGCTTGTGTTTCTTTGGATAAAACGATCGATATAATCGGCAAGATGGATCGCGTTGCCGGATAACCGGACATTCGGACCCGTTTCGTCCCATGCCTCTTCTTCGCCCCAGGAATGGTGGTGGATTCGAACGAGATCCGATGCCTTTTTAAAGAGGCTGAATCGACAAAGGAGGTCGGCCCCCAGTTCCGTGTGATATCGATGCTCCTCAAACCCGGCTTTCATCGTTGCGATCTTCTCCTCTACCGAGAGAACACCGATATCGTGCAAGACGGCCGCGTACATCAAGTCGGCCTGCGCACCAGGATTGAATCCCATTGCATGCCCAAGTCGCAGCGCAATGTAAGCGACGCGCTGCTGATGATCCACGGCGCAGGGGTGAACCAAGTCCAGGGAATCGGATAGGGAAAGAATCAGGTTGTCGAGCATCACGATCGGGTCATGGATCATGATTTCCCTCTTGCTCCCTGGGGGGTCGAATCTTTCTTTTTCTTCCCTATCTCTGTTTCGGATTTATTTGAAATAATCTTTACTGTTGCCCGGATTCGCGCTGCCCGGGGAGCCATTATTCGGGCCGGATAAGGGATCAGGGTAAGGCGAGCATTTCCTCCCAGTAGTGCCCAGTTTCGTCTGGTATGGCGCGCCAGTCTTTTCCCATCGCGCGATTGGGGACTCGAACCCCGAGCCCGCCGCCGACCGATCAGGAAGGGATCGGCTATCCACCCGGGTCGTCGGTTCCTCACGGGTCCTCGATCCTCTTCAGGTACATATTCAGGATACGCCGAAAATCGGCGCGGTTTGCCTCCACGAGGGAGCGGCTATCGGGGCTGAGACGGGACATCGGCAGGCGGTTTTTCCGTCGCCACAAAACGCATGACGTCACTCCACCACAGGGAATCCACGGCGGCAGGCCAGGTGTTGTGGCCTGCGTTCGGCAACAGCCACAGCTTTTTCCTCCCGGAAAGCAGTTCGAACAACCGGAGACCGCGTTCGGGCGGAATGACGTCGTCCTTTTCCGCCACCACCACCGCCACCGGCCCGATGTATTCGCTCAGGTTCCGGACGTTGTCGTACCTGTCCCGGGTCATCCATTTTGCCGGGAAATACCAGAACACGGATTGCGCCATGTCGGGCAGCGTATCCCAAGGGGTAATCAATACCACTCCGGCGACCGGAGCCTGTTTCGAACCCGCCACCGCAGACGCTACGCCGCACCCCAACGATTCGCCCAGCAGATACAGCGGACCGCCGAATTGTTCGACCGCCGCGCGGGCCGCATCCACCGCGGCGGAAACGAAGGTGGCTTCCCCCAATTTCCCCGGGCGCGCCCCGTAGCCGGGGTATTCAAAGAGGATCAACCGATACCCGAGTTGCCCCAATTCCTGCGCGTAGAAGAACCGGTCCGGCGCCGTGCCTGCGTTCCCATGGAGCAGCAGGATCACTCCTTTCGGCGATGTGGGCCCGTCTGCCTGGACGAAACCGTGGTAATCGGGGGCATGTTCCGGCCAGAGGCGAAAATGAAGCGCCTTCGCCCGGATTGCCGCCGACGCCAATGGGTAGACTTCGGGAACATACAGGATCTTTTCCTGCCGAAAGTAGACGAACACGAGAATTGCGAAATACCCTGCGACAGCGATGACCAGAAGCGTCCAGGGTCGGTCGGGCAAAAGGGGGAAACGCATCAATTTGCCCTTTCGAAAGGGTCCCGGTTCACCAACCTGCTCATTCGTCCCCGGCGATCTTCCGGATTCGATACGAATCATAATCCGGCACAAGACGGTCATAATCGCCATCCATCAAGGGGGAGGAGATCATGAAATCGGCGGAAGCACGATTGCAGGCGATGGGGATGTTCCAAACGACCGCCATGCGCAAGAGCGCCTTGACATCGGGATCGTGGGGTTGCGGTTCAAGCGGGTCCCAGAAAAAGATGAGAAAATCAATCTCGCTGTCGGCTATCTTGGCGCCGATTTGCTGATCACCGCCCAATGGCCCACTCTGGAGTTTGGTAATTTTGAAGCCCAGCTCCTGTTCCAATACCTCGCCGGTTGTCCCGGTTGCATAGATCTTGTGGTGAGCCAAGAGCACACGATTATATTTTGCCCATTCCACCAGATCCCGCTTCTTGTTGTCGTGCGCGACAAGGGCAATCTTCTTGTCATGTTCCATGGCGATTTTCTTGTGAGTCATATAAATGGATCCCCTTTCCCCCCGAACGAGTTGCCATGAATCAACCTCATTGTATCAGCGCCCAGGTTCAGCTGCGTGACCTTCAACGAACGGCAGGGCGATGGCGGCATGGCAAGCGGATCGTATCCATGAGCCGGCCTGCCTCGATCCCGTGCATTGTCGATAAATCGAATTTTTCCCTGCCGAAATCCAATAATTGTCATTCCGCAATGGTTCCCGGGACCAAATTTCTTTGTTTTTTCGCTCCATTAATGCGAAAAACCGCTGGAACGGTTATTGCTCGATCCTTGACACCACTCGTTCGTGCTCCCAACTTACCGCCAAAGAGATAGCGGCGGGGTCGCGGAAGGAGTCCGGATGCAGAACATCAGATGGTTTCTTAAAACGATCTTCACTCCGGTGACCATCATGGTGGTGCCCCATTCGCGCGCGAAGCCTTTCAGGTTTCTGTTTCCTTGCGCGGGAATCCTCCTGTCCGTCCTCATGTTTCTCCTGGGAACGGCCTACGTCCTCACCGTCTCGGTCCGCACCATGGAATATTACATGATGAGGGAAAAGCTCTCCCGGATCTCCTCCCGTCTCCAGGAACTGAATGCCACGATGGACTCGTTGAAGCTTGCGGAAGAGCAGTTCCGGAAACTGTTCTCGCTGAATTCAAAGAAAGAGGTCCTCGAGACGTTCAAAATCGAAGACGCGGGCTCCCTCGATATGGAAGCGTTGAAAAAGCAGATCGACGAGAAAATGGAGTCCGTCGCGGAGATCAGGAAATACGTTTCGGCACAGAAAGACATCTACTTGTCGACCCCTTCGGTGTGGCCGGTCCAGGGTCTGATCTCTTCCGGATACGGCTACAGGGAGCACCCGAAATTTGGAGATCAGAAATTCCATTCCGGGGTGGACATCATCGTCCCCCAGGGCACACCCGTAAAGGCAACGGCGGACGGGATCGTAAGCTATTCGGGGTCGTCGGAGGGGAGCGGCAACACGGTGGTCATCGAGCATGGCCACGGATTCAGCACCGCCTATGCGCACAACCTGCGGAATCTCGTCAGGGTGGGCCAGCGGGTGAAGAGGGAAGACGTAATCGCCATCACGGGATCCACCGGTATTTCCACGGGGCCTCATGTCCACTACGAGATCTGGAAGAACGGACGCCACGTGAATCCGATGGCCTATCTTGCGAGGAAATGACCATGTTCGGGAAAAAAACCCAAAAGCTCGAGACGATCATCGGGGACGGATCGGTAGTCAAGGGGGAGCTGAACGGAAAGGGGACGGTGCGAATCGACGGTGTCGTGGAGGGCAACGTCTGCGCCGACTGGGTGATCGTCGGGGAAAGCGGAAAGATCAAAGGCAATGTCAAAACGAGGGGAATGGTCGTGGCCGGCAAGGTGGAAGGAAACATCGAGGCGGACGAGATCGTGGAGTTGAAGCCGAAGGCGCACGTCTCCGGAGAGGTCCGGACGGGGAGGCTTGCCGTGTCGGAAGGAGCGGTATTCGACGGTCAATCCCGCATGAAGACGAACACCGGGACCGAGAAGGGATCGGAGGCACGGATCCTTTCGCTGAAGCCCCCCTCGACTCCTTCCTGAACCGGCATCCGTCGTAGTTCGCCAGTCGTTCCTTATCCCGCGAATTTTCCGTTATAATTTGCATCTAACACGCTGTCATCACGACTTTTTCGCTGCGGAACCCGCGGGGAGGCCATGAAAATCGCGGTGGTAAGGGAGATCCGGGAGGGGGAGAAGCGGGTCGCCCTCGTACCCGAATCGTGTAAAAAGCTGGTGCAGGC